>JAJZFK010000178.1 GCA_021805405.1 bacterium | reverse complement strand
GAACACAACACCAGATGGAACAAGTCATCTCAATTCGATACCCTGTCCATTTCTTCTTCAGGATAATCGGTGCTCCGTGTATGAGGATCGGCCCCAGTCGTGCCGCGACTTCCCGTACCTTCACGCTGGCGCAACGCGATCACGGTTACTGACACTGCTCGAGTACATTTCACTATGCCCAATCATTTTTAACGTTTGGGACCAGATGAAGCGTGAGCTGTGGAAGCATGGCCGTCGGAAATCGCCGGGTAGGTCAACTAAAAACAAAAATGGTTGACTGCATTATTGCCAGTTGGCAAGACGGTAGTTAGTGGTATATGCTCGGTATTAAACTCGTGCAGAAATGGGGGGTAACGAAACATGGTGCACGGGTGATAATGTTGTTTTGATGCAATTAACGAACTAAAATTACATAAATTCACGATTGCGAGTGTTATTTTGATTAATCAATAACACATTTTTTGCATAAATTTCATGCAAAAATCGCATTAGCCGTTGACAAATCGGCTGATAGGCGATAATATAAGGTGTCAGGGAAACTACTAACTAAAAGTTCTGACTCGGATATGTACACCCACGATCACGCATGTGCCAAGTAGACTACCAGGTCATTTGCGCAGATGTTCCGAAGTCTTGTTAAGCTGGCTTGGCAGACGGACATTGTGCCCGCAACGACCGGCGCGCTAATCAAACTCTGTTGTATATTGAAATTCGGCGTGCTGTATGGTATTCAAACTGATTATTTGGTTAGGATGCACTCGCTAGGTGTAAGTTAGGTGCAACCTTGTAAGATGTGTTGCAAAACAAATCAAGGAGCAACGAATGATTCGCAAATGTAAGGGATTTACCCTTATCGAGCTGCTGGTTGTCATCGCAATTATTGCTATTCTCGCTGCAATTCTCTTCCCCGTATTTGCGCAGGCCCGTGAGCGTGCGCGCTCTATCACATGCGTCTCAAACTTGAAACAGATGGGGCTCGCGCTCATGATGTACAATCAGGATTACGATGAAACGTATGCCTGTGGGTGGGGCAGTGGAGACGGCGGTCGTTCAATGTGGAGAGAAACTCTAAAGCCGTACATCGAAAAATTCGGTGATTCGGGTGGCCCGTATGACGCGGCCAACGGTAAGGGCCAAGGTATCTACCTCTGCCCAGATGATCCGTTTGCTACTTCAGGGTACGATCCCACCAGTTATGGGTACAATGCACAACCCTACGGCGGAAATAGTGGAATGACAATGGGATGGGTGGCTGTTGGGAGCGGTGGAGCGTTCCCTGGAGCGCCAGAGGCTGGTATTTATTCGCCCTCAAATTACGTTGCATTTGCCGATGCCGCTGAAACGGGAAGCGCTGCCTCTATGGCCGCAGATCCTCATTTTAACGATGGGTCTCCCTCCTGGACTGGCTGCACTACAAACAGCGGTAGCGGCCCATTCAACTTCAAGCCGTCAGTTTGGGTCCAGGGTGGATCGGTAGACTGGGACTTTGGTGTACCTGGTACGGAAGACTGGGGTTCTTGCCGCAATGGCGGACGCAGGCCGTTCCCCCGTCATTTTGGCAAGGTGAACTGCACATTTGCCGATGGCCACGCCAAGTCGGTTTCTGCAGATACTCTGAAAGTCGTCATCGACAGTCCTAACGACATCTGGCACAACCACAACTAACGTTGAGTACGTACACCAAGCAAACTAAGGTTGGCAGTAAGCAGAATAAATCCTCTACTGCAAATCAAGGGAGCACTACCGCAGGCAGGAGGACCAACCTCCTGCTGCGGTCGTTGTTTCTTGCCACGGCCACGGGTTTGGCTGCATGGGGTATTTACCAAGGTCCGTGGTATCAAAACAGGATGTATAGCAGGATGGGGCTCCCTGCCCTGATGCACCAGGTGAAGCAGGAAAAGAATAATCCCACATTCCTTTACTGGTTTGGCAAGCGTCTTAATGACACCGGGCAGTATAAGCCGGCCTCGGTTGTCCTGAGCCGAGCATGCAACCTTGATGAGAACTCCGTGCGGCTTAGGGCCGAGTGGACCAAGGCCCTTTTGGGCACGGGAATGGTTACATCGGCATTCAACCAGCTGAAGCAGTTTGTGGGTACTCACCCTGCACTTGCGGACGCCCATTTTCTGCTGGGGCGGTTCTATTACACTCAGAACTCGATGACCATGTGTGAGGCAGAGATGAAACAGGCCGTCAAGCTGAATCCTTCCTCTGCAAGATCGTGGGCATACCTGTCGGGAGCGGAAGTCGAACTTCGTGAGCATCAGCAAGCCCTAAGGTCCGCTCGCAGGGCTGTTGCGCTCGACGGTAGCCAACCAGACTACCACGTTGCATTAGGCATGCTGCTACAGGATAACAACAGGCTTGACGATGCTCAGGCAGAGTTTGCTAAAGCTTCTGCGCTGGCACCCCGGTCTGAAGTCCCGCAACTTGCGCTTGCCCGGCTATTTAATCAGGAGGGCAAGTACACCGACGCTGCCACACAGGCCCGTGCAGCTGTAAACACGGCCCCGCACGACAGTCGTGCGTTGCTTATCTACGGAACTGTACTGTTACATCAGAATGAGCCAAATGCTGCTCTGGTGCAGCTTCAACGAGCAGCGGTAAGTGACCCATATAACGCAGAAACGGCATGGCAGCTATCGCTCGCCTACCGTGCGGTTCATAACGACACTCAGGCGGATTACTGCGCTGCCACACATGCACGGCTATTAGCGCTGAAGACGGCTATTCTCGATGCTCGTGTTAACGTCCAGAAGCACCCGGAAGTGGCTGCCTTCCAGGAGAAGTTGGGCAACCTTATGTCCGAACGGGACGACGTACAGGGAGCATTGCGCCACTTTTCCGCGGCACATCATCATCCTGCAGACGCGCCGCAGACGCTAGACGCAGCTGCAAACTCGCTAGCGCTGTACGGTCACCTCCAGGAGGCGTTGCAACTGTCTACCCGCGCTGTGCAAGCCGCTGCCGGTAGCCCAGCTGCCCATGAAACCCTGGGTGACGTCTACCTTGGCTTGGGGCGCGTTGGAGATGCAGAAAAGGAGTATAACAGCGTTATAGACTGGTTACCCGGTAAAAAGCGCGAGTTGGTAGCGAAGGTTGCTGGATATAAGAAGCAGGTTGCGCAAGACGCGTTGGCGCAGAATGACTGGCAGAAAGCAACTGAATTATTGCAGCATGAACCCAATACAGTGGCTACCGCAAGGCAAGCACTGCAATTAGCCGTGCAGGCAGCGAAGCTTAGCCCTGGTAATCCGCTGTACTGGCATTTGCTCCTCACCCTGCAGATGATTGTAGGAGATATCAACGGAGCACTACGCTCGTCAAGCAAACTGGTGGCAGTTGAACCAGACATCGCAGAAAATCATGCTCTCTACGCGGTCTTACTAGCAGAACGGAACCATGATGGAGACATCTCTTTAGCAACCCACCAGCTAAATCTTGTTAACAGCTATCCAGGTGTCGTACCCACCACGATCTTTGCTCGTGGCGTACTGGCCATTGATCAACACCAGGCCCAGCGTGCTGTACGTTTACTGCAACAGGCAGTTACTGCAGACCCCAACGCAAATCTCAGTTACCTGTACCTTTCGCGGGCACAGGAGATGGCTGGTGACGGTGTAGCTGCGTCTGCCGCCCATCGAAAGTACATTCAGCTGAAGGATAGCAATGCCGG
>JAJZFK010000421.1 GCA_021805405.1 bacterium | reverse complement strand
GTTAGTGCCCGCACCGAAAGGCCCAGAGCGGTAATCGACTGCTCGTGGCCGACCTCGGGAAGCATCGTACCTAAAACTGCCTTCAGGTTGAGTGTTCGCCCTGCGCGAGCAACCCGTAGATGAGCGATTGTTCCCGGGCGCATTGCGGAAACCATCTGATAAAGCAGGGGAACCTGTTCCATAAATAGCGTATTCGTTGGTTGCCCATTCACCGAAAGCAGGACATCTCCCGGTTTCAAACCAGCTTTTGCAGCGGGAGATTTGGGGAGCACAGCCGCCACCAGCGTTCCTGTAGTTCTGCCTAACTTCTTCACGGGCACAGGCAGCATGCCCAACTCTGCGCGAATGATGTGCCCGGTCGCGCGAATTTGGTGGTAATCCTGCCTTACTATTGCTGAGGGAATTGCGAAGCCCATACCATCGCCACCTAGCTCATTAATACCCACCACCTGTCCATCGAGATTAACCAGGGGCCCGCCAGAATTTCCTGGCAGTATAAGCGCATCATGCTGTATCCAGCGGGTCAACAGGCCCGTGGTAGTGCCGTCATCCAACTGCTGGCTCTCGATGCGGGTACCTGTAAAGTTGGTGAAGACACGCTGCGTGTTACTGACCACACCAAACGTTAACGACGACGAAAGGGTTTCCGGGTTGCCCATCGCAATTACGAACTGGCCGACTTTCAGCTTGTTAGAGTCTCCAAATGTAGCGTAGGGCACAGTAGCTTTGTGGCCATTCACTGTGGGCAATTGCAGCTTCAGGACGCTGATATCGGTGAGAGAGTCGTTGTAAATGTCCGTTGCGTCGAATGACCGATGATCGGCTAGAGTGCATACTATGTGGGTTGTATGTGCAGCAACATGGTAGTTCGTAATTACGTAACCGTCAGCACTGACTATAACGCCGCTTCCTGCTGCGAGGTCGCGGTGGGCACGGCCGCTGTCGTAGTACTTAAATACCACGAAGATATTAACCAGAGCGGGATAAACTTTGCTTTTGGCATATCGTATATCTGCCTCGAGCCGACCGGCGGATGTCGTACCGCTCATTGGCGCAGGTGCAGCAGTTGCCATCAGAGGCGAAACTGCAATCGACGCTGCCATGACGAGTAGTAACGGAATGTGGAGCCGGTAGCGGTTAGGTGATGTCATGCGTATTCTCCAGAGTTCCAATTTGAATGCAAGAAATAATGCTTAAAGTGAATATACTATTCATGAATATATTCTGCAGCACTTACGGGGACTCCTGCGTCCTATTCGCCAAAAGTGCGAAGTACGATGTAGTGACGAATAGTTATGAAACCCGGTTTCGCCATTTGCCGTAGTAAATACACGGCTGTTAGCTCGTGCATTGGCAGGGATGCCAAGGTTGCTCTAACATGAACCTGATCAATGCTGCCATCGGGCGTAATGCCGCAATTCGCTTAAGGATATCGTTATGTTAAAACCCTATCGTGCACTTTGCGTGTGTGGACTTAGCGCCGCACTGTTTTCAGCAACGTTGAAGCCGTCTGATGCGTTTCTCGATAAAACAAGGTTCGCAACGGACATTGGTGTTGCTTTCTTTTCGTTTCACCACTTTGTGTGGGCACCATACCACGCTGGCTCGTTTGCGAGGACAACACCACATCATGACAAAGCGTTGTTCAAGGCTGGAGTTGCCCTGCTTTTCGCCTATAACCGGTTAAAAGCAGCGGACCACCTGGCACATGTAAGCAAGAGCCCCATGCTCAACAAACTAGCGGGTTCGCTAGACCATATGCAAAGTGCATTTTCCTCCGTCGGCACCAACCTTAAGGCGCACAAATTCAACCCAGTCGAAATTATGGGCCTCAACAAAACTGTTGATCTGGTGGGTGCTACGGCTCTAAAGAGCGGGCTGAAACTAAAGGATGTGCCCATTCATATTCCTGGTGTTTAGAGGATGTGATGTTTGCAGTTGCTAGAGCCTCATTTGGAGTAGTCTTTGTCTGAATCAAACGACTAAGCTTGTTAGCCCCTGCAGTGCGGATGTTCAGTCTTCACTGCAGGGTTCCCTGTGGGTGAAGTTGGAACGGTTAAACTTCAATAACCTTCCGCTTTTTTGCCACTAATTATACATTAGTGCAAGGTTAGGAAAAAGATCGATTCCAAAATTGTTAATGCTTGCCACCAGTGCGGGTACGCGCGATAGACCAATCAGCTATTTGGTCAACTTTAAGTAGATTTGGTGCGTTGAGGGGATCGTTTTGGTGGTCCTCTATTTCGGTCGTGAAGTGCGTTGGTGTTTTGTATCTTACGTTCTGTTTATGAGGTGCATAATTTGGGAGCACCACCACTACACTCATGAGACCACCCTGCGGAACGCGCATCCGAAGTCTCTGCACAGATTCCTCACTAGTCACGGGGTTTATGCCCAGAAAGTATCGACCTGCCGGCTCATAAGGTGTATAGTCCTTTGTAGCAATGATAACGTCGGGCCGCGAATATATTTGAAAAAAGTAGAAGTTGTAATCGGATGAGGGCGCCGTTGTATTCTTAGGGCTAATTACCCTCCAATCAATGAGGCAGGCGTTTTGAGTGAACCCTGCAATAAATCGGTAGATCGATGTGAGCGGTCCACCAGATGTCGGGTTTATCCTGAACGGGAAATCACTGGTGGCGCACCAAGGCTGGACTTGCATAGTCCCAGCAGTTCTGTCAAGTGTCCATGGCACTTCCCACGCATACGCTAACTTAGTTTTCATGCCAAACGGTGCTCGCTTTAAGTCCTTTGCGTAAACTGTTTTTGTCCAGGCTCTAAACGCCATAACCTGATTAGTCAATCGTGAAAGAAAGACAGCACCGCTATTTTTATTGTATCTGTCATCGTCGAATATGACCTCATTCGGCATGGTGGGAGATTCTGGCAGCTTTTTAAGATCGGGATAGAAGAAATTGGTACATATAGCGTTTCTGTAGGGGTAATCGGGAAACAAGCTAAATGCCTGTGCAAGGAGGCTATGTTGAAGAGGGCGGTCCCGCGCTGCGTAGAGTGCCTCCATAATTAGCGCCTCAGGTTTTAGTCCAGCGTCTAACGACGTAGCTCTGTTAAGATAAGCAATGTATTTCGGGCGCATAGCGTGATAGGGACCTGGGTCGTTTTCGGCACATGTTTGTGCAAGGCAAAACCATGCCTGTGCGAATGCGGGGTCTGCTGCAACCGCGCGTTCAGCATTATTCTGGCTTTGGTTGTTGTAATGAGGTGCCGCGCCTTAATGCGATCGTCCCCACACAGGTATGCGCGCAGCTGCCAAGCCTTTGCTTTGGTTATTTGCGGGCTAGGGGCGGTATCCCCGCATAGTCGCAACAGTGTGATTGCAAGTAGTATAATGACAAGCGTGTTGACAGCAATTTTCTGCCTATTCATGGCTACTATCCTCTGCGCCAGGGTACCGGGATATGCAGATCGTGAGTTCTGGCCGAAATCTAGCGGTTACAACATGCCGCCGTGTTGCAGCAATTGCCTGCCCCGATAACCATGCTGACTCGGATTGCTCACTGATCAACAAACACGATGCAACAATTGCATATAATTATAACTGCAAGGCATAATATTTCATTCAAACGTGAAAAATATTAGTATTCTGTAACATGCTGCCGTCTTAGCCCTTTCAACTTGCGCTTTTTGCGAAGAACCTTTTATGCGATATAGCGCGTAGACCCAAA
>JAJZFK010000302.1 GCA_021805405.1 bacterium | reverse complement strand
AATTACCCATTGCAGAGCGGCTGTAGCACTTAAGCAGCTCAGTGTAGACGCGGGGGTCAGACGGAGAGAATGCAGACTTTGCGAGTTCCAACTGCGCTGCAGCCTCTGGGTATAGCTGCTGCTTCTCCAGGAGCAAACCGTAGTTAAACCGAGCCATAGGCACATTTGGGTGCCACTTAAACAGAGTAACGTAGTTGGCAGCTGCCACCTTGGATTGACCTAGTTGTTGATGCAGGAAGGCGATTGCAAATAACACGTTCGCGTTGCGCGGGTCTAGCGGGAGTGCGCCCTGATATGCTTTCGCAGCGCCTGCAAGGTCGCCGCCCTGCTGAAGGATCTGGGCAAGGAGGAGCCGTGCCTGCATAAAGCGAGGCTGCAGTTTAATTGCAGTTTCTGCCTCGGCCCTGGACTGCAGCAACTGGTTAAGCTGCAAGAGTGCGACGCCATAATTGTAATGTGCCTCAACATCGTTTGGTATCAGCTTTACTGCAGCCCCGTAGTAATGCGCTGCAAGTGCCGGGTTCTTGCGATGTCCGGCGACTATACCAAGCGCCATCTCAGCAGAGGCACGTTGAACCGTGGTAAGGTGAAGGTTGAGTGCCCTGCGGGCAAAAATAACAGCCTGTTCGTCGTGACCCTGTAAAGCCTCGATTCGCGATAGGCGTACAACGGCGTCAGCGTTGGCAGGAACCAAGGCAACGATCGCATGAAGTGCGTTAGTTGCGCCTGTCATATTTCTGCTGCGAGCATAGATATTGAACAGTTGCTCATATGCCTGAAGAAGCGCGCTGTTACCCAGGTGCTCCGTTTTAGCAACGACTACAAATTTCTGAAAGATACTTATCGCCTGTGAATTGCGACTCTGCTTTTCTGCTAGTACGCCACTATTGTACATTGCAGCAAGGCGCATTTGCTGCGCGGTAAGCGGCGGCGGTTTAAGCTTCCCGTTACCTACCGATGGCGTAGCAGACAAGGACGATGGTATGCAAATGCCAGTTGTGGCGCTGAGTAAAGTTACCACTAGCAAGAACCTGAGGCGTAGTCGATTCATTTCTCTCCCTGCTGTAGTCAAACATTAAATTCGTGTAGAATTGTGGCGAATGCATAGCGATGTTGTCAATACTGGTTTATTTGGTTGACTATTGGTCTTACCTAAGGTATTCTCATTTCGCCGTTCGAATGCCCTGTTACTAGAGGAGATACCGTTGACAGAAGCTCCACCCTCACCGTCTTCCGGCGCATCCACCACTTTCAGAAGGTGGTTCAGCAGCTTGGCCGGTGCAATGGCACCGCTTTCGTTTTTACTTCTGCTTAGCCTTATTTTGTGGCGAATGACGCCTAACTTCGCATCTGTAGGCAATATGCAGAACATCGCCATTCAGTCTGCTGCAGTTTGCATACTAGCCTGTGGTCAGACCATTGTCATTATAAGTGGCAACATAGATCTCTCTGTTGGTGCCACCATGGCATTCTGCGCAGTAGCAGTTGCAATCCTCTTCCACGGTCATTCTGTTAGCCCTGCCGAAATAGTTGTAGTCTCATGTGGTATCGGCCTCCTGATTGGAGTGGCAAACGGTCTGATAACTGCAATAAGTTCCATCCCTGCCTTTATCGTGACGTTGGGTGCACTCAGCATTATTCACGGGGCTGCAGGCGTAATCTCTGGATCCCTGGACCGCTCTATACCGGCAGGGCTAGGTAAGTTTGCCAACGGCCAACTGTTCGAAACTAACACAAGCTATGGAATTCCGTACCCAGTTATTGTCGTGATCGTCACGGCGGTAGCAATTCACATTCTGTTATCCCGCACCACATGGGGGCGCAAGGTCTACGCGCTGGGCAGTAATGCAGAGGCAATTCGCCTCTCAGGTATCAATACGAAGGTTGTTACAGTTGGTGTTTTCGCTATGGCTGGGCTACTTTCGGGCCTGGCTGGTGTAATATCCATGGCCCATGCGGGCATTGCATCCAAGGATGCTGGACAAGGTATGGAACTCTACTCCATTGCAGCAACGGTGCTGGGTGGTGCATCGTTGTTTGGCGGCCAAGGTGGTGTACCGGGGTCTATCATCGGTGCGCTGCTAATTTTCACCATTCATAACGGTTGTGAGTTACTCAACTACAGCCCGGAATTGCAGGAAATGGTGATTGGCATCGTAATAATCGCCGCAGTACTCTATGACCGGTATGGCCCAGGCAAACAGAATTACGCCAAGCGGTGAGGTGATAGAGCGCCCGGGCCGTTACACCCTAACCGGCAAGCAGCACGGGCGCAGCAACCATATCTGCTTCTCTCTCACGAACAAGGACGGGCACTACTGAGGATATATCCTGTCGCGCGCAAAACGCAACATCGTCACCAAAGCCGCGATCACACAAGCGCCTTGCGTGCACTCCGGACATCCACCCACGAATGAGATTAGGCTCGCCCTGTACCAGTTTCCGAGCAGCTAGTGCACTATCCGCCCAGACCAAAGAGGTTTTATGGGCTGCGACTTTGGCGAGATGTTCGGCCATCAAACCTGCTGTGAAGGTATCCTCCAGGGTAAATTCGTCATCTGTGCCAGAGCAGACGAACACAATATCAAGTTCACGTTCGTCCGCAGCATGCCATGCTGCTTCTACGCAGGCCGTTAAGTTGGTTACTGCTCCCAATAGGACTACAGGCGCGGTTGCCACCTTGTTCACAGCCTTAGTGCCGTTGGTAGTCGAGAGCACTGCAGGCTTACCTGTAAAATCGAGGGCAGCAAATTCAGTGGGTGAATTACCGTAATCGAAACCCTCTACGCGGAATCCGTCAGACTCCCCACAGAGCGCAAACCCACGGGATCTGGCATATTCCCGAGCTGTCGCATGATCACCTGCTACGTACACCCTGGGGCACTTCGAGTCAAAAAGTACAACTACGCAGGTGGTTGCCCGCAGTGCATCAATTACCACACAAACGGACTTACTGGTATCACCAGCAAGCACGGGCATAAGCGCTACGCTTGCTTTCATCGCTGCAATCGGTCCAATTCGCGCCGGAATTCAGCTGCGTTTAGAGGATCCCAACACCACACGTGGTAGGTTGCCATGGTCGCCTTGCAGGCTATTATGGCCGCAACGGTGGCAGCCGCACCTAGAGAAGCCGCAGCCTCGCGCTGCGCCTCACTGATGCGGTTAGACTGAACAACAAGGTTGGCCGTAAGATCTGGAATAATGAGCCCCGTGCAGCCAGCAGCACCAGCGAGTTCGGCACCGGCACGCACTGCCTGAGCGATTATTGATGCGGAGGTACGTCGTTGGGCATCAAAAATCACGGCTAAAACAGCTTTGTTATACCGGTATTTTGCTCCCTCTGCTAAAAATGCCTTCCCTTGGGCGATCGGCGCAGCTTTAAGTGCTGCATACTGTGCCCGGTCAGCCCCCTGATCACGAATAAGCTTGGCGGCTCCGGTCACCATCTTAAGATCAGGACCAACGGGCGCAATAATCGCGTTTTTGCCACCAGAATAAGGTCCCCGGGTAAGTAGGGCGGGAAACTTCCGGGAAGTCACCCAAAGGTTTATGGTTTGCCCATTAGATTTAACAACCATTTCAGGTGTAATAAACGGCCGTGCGAAACGCCAGCCCTGTTTCAAACTGGTTGCCATTTCAGTGCTAAGCTGCTGCATATAAAGCCCCTCGTTATGTAATCAGTCTGTAAG
>JAJZFK010000210.1 GCA_021805405.1 bacterium | reverse complement strand
CATCTTATCTCCTAGCTGAAAATTCTTCAAGTTCGTGGATTCTATTTATGCGTCACCCATGGAAATGCAGTAATGCGCAAGCGGGCTGCTCCCATGGGGATTAACGTGATTCGGGTTGCTTTGCCACTGGGTGTTGTGGGGCTTGCTATGAGCGGTTCCACTACATTGTCAGCATCCGCTGTCCAGCCTGGTGCGCGCAAAGCTAGTGCGGTGAACTGAAGTGGGCAGTTAGCGCGGGTAAATGGGTTCGTATCTGCTGGTACGGTGCGCCGTCTCACGCTAATATCCACTGCGTTGCCCTTGTTATTGGTAAGCAGTGCGAAGTTCCATGGCGATGTTGCGGTAACGCTGAACCGCGGCCACTTGGCTGTTCCGCCATACTGCTTCCAGTCTTCACCGATGAGAAGGCTGAGCGTAAGCGGACCGTAATTTACAGATAGACTATCCTTGTTGCCCAGCCAGTGCCGGTTGGTTAAAGCCATTGGCAGCGAGAGAGTAACGACGTCGCCGTTGTGCCATTCCCGAAGTAACTGCATGTAGCCAGCCTGGGATTGCACCTTCACTCGCTGCGCATTCACTGAAATTGATGCCGAATTACACCAACGAGGAATGCGAAGAAGCAATGGAAAAACCGCGGATCGCCTCAAGTTAACAGTAAATCGAACGACAGAATTGAATGGGTAGTCTGTGTTCTCGGATATGGTAGCTTCAACATTATTTGCGACCCGGGCATGAACGACATTTGCGGCATAAAGCGAGGCACACAACCCGTTACCGGGTGTAGCTAGCCAAAGGTTTTCGGCGTAGTACGGCCAACCCATTCCGTAGTTATGTATGCAGCACCGGTAAGTGCCACAGGATGCCGCATATTCCTGCATTGGCATAGTACCGTTGGAGAATTCACCCAGTGTTCGACCACCTTTTGGGAGGGCAATGGAGTTTGCCGCAGTAATGTAGTGAAGGCCATTCTGGTCTGCAGTCAGCGCCGCGGGCAGTGAGTTGAATGCAACATCCTCGCAACGATCTGCCCAGGCGGGCTCGCCGCTGTAGGTGGTAAGCATTTCAAAACTGCGCATCAATTCTACCAGTCCACACGTTTCAATACCCTGACGTGGATCGGTGTCCTGCGGACGAATGTTTTCGTCACCGGCAAAGCCACCGCCAGGGAACTGCCCGTATCGGCTGCGAATTTCGCGGTAATCTCGAACAGTTGCTGCCATATACCGGCTGTCACCACTCAGTAGTCCGTATTCCGCAGGTTCCCTAAATCCCTGCGACAAGTTCACGTTATGCAGTGTGGGCAGTCCGTTCATGTAGTCAGCGGAGTTTTGTTGAATGCGGGTAACTAGCGGGAGCAGAAATTTGTCACCAGTTCGGTTGTACAGCCAGTAAATGCTTGCAATGTCATCACCCCAGCGAGTTGCCCCCCAACCAAGGCTGAATGCCTTCGGTGACACAGCAGCCTGAAACTTGAAGTAGCGGGTGAGAAACGTGATGACACGTGGATCATGGTGGTATTCGTACCAGGTTCGCAACGCATCCAGAATTAGCATATGTGGCCACATGTCTGGCAGTCCGCCTTGTGCAGTGCGCAGGTTTACGGGCCCGAACCAGCCATCCGCGTATTGATTTTTGAGAATGGCGTGAATCCAACGTTGAGAGTGTTGAAGAATCGTTTGGTCTTTAAGCACAATGCCTAGGGCTACGTATCCCCGTAACCAGTAACCTAATTCTTCCCAGCCGTTAGTTGCATCAGGAGTTACCCAACCATTGCCTTTAAACTTTAGGTACGGCGAAATTTGCTCAAGACGGCCCGTCATACCGTTGGCTTCGTTGTGGAGTTGTACAAGAAGCCAGCCTTTGGGCACAATGCTTCCTGGAGGGAGCTTGAGCAGCGCACCCGGTTGTAGGGGGGCACGGTTATTTTCGTACAGACCACCGGACTGGCGGGGTGCTGCAGCAAAAAATGTTGACGACGTGATTTGCGGTGCAGCATGGGCAGATAATAAGGCCAACATTAGGGTCGTGCAACCTATTGCGGTAAGCGAAAAGGCCTTTATACCCCTGATTACGAACTGGTTGTGCATAGAACTTGATCCTCGAGTAACATACGGACCGCGCAACCCAGGGGCTACGCGGTCCTTAATCCAACGGCCCTCGCCTATTTTAGGTGATAGGTGCCTCGATGAGTGATTTGATGTTTGGTGCCGTTAAGAACAACAGTAGCCTTAACGCCTGCAGGTAGCACGATGGTCGCAGATAGGTTACCTGATGCCGCGCTTTTTGTCACGTCGACTCGAAGGATGCCGTGAGGTGTTGGAACCTGCGCGTCGGCGTATCTAAGATATCCCAAATCTGGAGCAATCGTAACCGTGCTGTACCCGGTTCCTGTCGGTCGTATCCCAGCTACTCGCTCGGTAAGCCATGCGGTAACTCCAGATGACCAACCGTGGCAAAGGCTAACAAAGTAGCCAACCCCGTTATCTGCACCAAGATGCTTGTGCGGGTTCACCTTTGGCCATGACAGGTCGTAAGCTTCCCAAAATGTCGTTGCGCCCTCTTTGATCATACCGCCCCAGTAATCGCGGGCGAACTTCAGTGCAGCGCCAGTATGCCCCGCATCGCTCATTGCGAATAGTACATAGTTGTTGTAGTACGGCGTTGCTATCTGGTTCCAGGCCGGGCTGCCGGGGGCGAACACCTTCTGGTAGATGGCCGATGTCTCTGCAGGGGTTGTAGCATCGGCAAACAATGCCATCGCGTTGTCCTGCCTTCTGTCGCTGAACGTATTGTCTTTTAGCAGTAGGTGAGTTTGGGCAGCCTCCTGAAGCGTGTGCGCCAACTTTGTGCACCTGGCCTGCTCGGCGCTGTTATGCAACACACCAAATAGGTACGCTGCATCCTTAAACGCTCGGATGTAGTACATCTGGGTCGCGGTACGCGCCAGGGGTGTGTCGTCATTGAACCCAGGTGACCAGTCTACGTATCCCCACTCGTGCGTGAGATCTGCGTAGAGGTTGTCGCTATTGAGATCCTTAAGCATGAAGGAGACCATTGAACCAAGCAGTTTGCTCTGTTTAGCGATGTAACTAGTATCACCCACGCGCTTTTCAAAATCAGCTAAGCCAACAATCCATGCTGCCGAATAGCCGGGAATTCCGTTCACATGCGAATGAGGAAGTGCAGACTGGTCACTACTGCCCTGGGCATCATCACGTAACCGTTGCATGGTCTGTTCCATAAGGAACTTGTCGGCAAATGCATCGTCTATCACGCGTCCCGAGACCTGCAAATCCCCCATCCAGCGCATTCTGTCCCGCTTAGGGGCATCCCAAATGTCTTCCTGCATGCAGAGGTGTGCGGTATAGGCACCGGTGTACCAGATCTTGTTCAGCATTGGATCCGAGCACTTGAATGCACCCGTGTATGTAACGGGATAGTATTTGTCCTGTAACATGACGCGAACACGAACTGGTGCGGAACCTGGAGTTTTGGTGAAAATAAGGTGCGCAAATCTAAATGCAGACCAGGGAGTGGCCGCAGGCGTTTTTCCCGCACCTTCGAGACTAGCATAACCGTGCCACGGGCTATTTAACGCCTCGCCGATGGACTCGCCGGTTCCCACGGAAACAGCCGTACCACTTGGTGCCTGTACCCTAATTCTGCCGGCCATTTCCTGGCCGAAATCTAC
>JAJZFK010000125.1 GCA_021805405.1 bacterium | reverse complement strand
GTAGCACCAGAAACGGTCGTTGCATTGGACCCACTGCCTGTCGTCCCTAACGTCCTCAGAATCGGCGCCTTTATCACATTACCAGCGGAATCCGTCTGAACTAGTTTCTCGGTTGGGATTAACTGAATGATGGCAGCGGCCAGGTTTTGCTCCATGAACCCAGACGTATCCAGATAATAAAGTACGTTACCAGGCTGCTGATATCCACCAGAATAGTAAGGTGTCGATCGAATTTCAAACACCTCCGTGCGTATGTAACCATCTGCCACGTTAGGCGGCACCGCACCAGTCATTTTGGTGAACCACTCCACGGCGCCGTCGGACCCCTGGTAGCCGTTGGTTATCAGGTAGTCGGGCGCGAAGTGCGTACCAGATGCGTCGGTGTATACCTCAATTGATGGTAGTCGTTGTATGGATAATGCGTCCAGCGGCCGACCGGTGAGGTACTGATAGTCACTGGATGTCAACATCCAGACCACATCAAGAGCGTTACCGTTAGCGTCTGCCTGCAATTCATAACATCCATTCGCGTCGCACATCAGATACCGCAACTGCGGTGCTCCGTTGACCTGTAGATAGAACTGCTTGAAGTATGTCGGCTTTTGAATAGGCTGTGGAGAATATCCACCAGCACCATTTGGTACGTTAATGCTGGTCGCAATCTGTACGATTTTTGACTGCTGAGCACCTGTACGCGCCATGAAAAGAACCGCTCCTCCATTGGCACCCTGAGCCTCACTTCCGAGTGTACCTAGACCGGCAAGGCCCTGGAACGATGCAGGAGTTACGTTGGTTATCGCTGCAACCATATCTAGTTGCCCGCTGTTCAGGGGATCAAGGAACTGCTGGATAGTACGATACCGCCAGTGCTGATTCTGGGTCGATAGCGAGGTCGTGGAGTAGACCACCTGGTGGAACAGCACCACTGGCGCATAGTTGCCGCTGGCGGGGGTGAGCTGGACAAACGCGCCTGTTACTGGATTAAGACCGTCGACGACTTCCATTGCCCGATAGTTCCCGCTATCGGCGATGAGGTAGTGGTACAGGGTGAGTGGCCCAGTGTACGAGTATACAACGCCTGTAACGGGATTAGTATACGAAATGGTGCCGCTATTGGAGCTCTCGGTGTAGAACTGAACATCAGTTGGACCACTTAATGTGAGCGTCTGTCCCTGTGGCAACACCATCAGGTCGTTTCGGACGCCACCAATATTCTGTAGAACGTTACCAGCACTGTCAAACCATACGATCCTGTTATTGTTGGTATCTGCGGCAATATACTGCCCGGGCGCAACCTGGTGTATCGATGCCGCAGAAGCAAATGGGATATTGGTCTGCGCCGATGGAACCGATGCAAACGGGCTATTGACTTGAACAGTCATAGCCGCGCTATTGATCATCCACTCGACATTGCCGCCCGCGTCTACCGAGATCAGCCGGTTGTTATCCATGACGACTGTTGAACGGCTATTTAAATCTATTGCTCCAGCTGCCGTAGACACGAGTGCGTTCCCCTGCAATGTTTCAGGTGGATACAGAATACTCTGTTGCACAATTGAGCCATTCGAATTGATCAATGTGTTCGCAATCTGCACGGTAGCAAGATCTGCCCCGCTTGGCGACTTGACTGCGCTTGCACTGGTAAGATTCACCTGCGCGATGGTATCAGCATCTGTTCCATAAAACAGGGCTGAGGTAGTGGCTGTCGGTCCAGATGTAGGGAGAGATACCTGCTCTAACGTCTGAATTGCTGCCGTATCACCCGCCACAGGAGCCTTGGGGTAGACGAGTGCCCATTGGAGATTGTCCAGCGGTCCGTAGCCCGAAGCACTGGTGATCTCGGTTCGCTGCCCCGTAGTACCGTTGGAAAGAAAGAAAGGCATAGCAGTGTTAAACGTGTCGCGGTTACCAATTGGCTGAAGGGAACGTAATACGATAGCTGTGGCGTAAACTGCTCCCGTGCTGTCCGTCTGTTGGTTAATAACGTAGTCTCGATTGAGCGTAAGCGTACTGTAGGCAGGCGTTCCCGCTGCTGAGCGCTCAAGATCAGGTTGCTGAACAGAAATGGGTGACTGTGCAGCCCCTGCGCCGGTAGAAAGCTCCACGGCTGGATTAAGCGTTATTACAGGATTGATGGTGTCGGACAGAGCGGCCACTACGGTTACTGCAATAGCACCACCACCCACAGCTGCACCCGGTAATAGACCTGTTCCGACTACATATACTGTTCCGTTGAGTACAGCTGGTTTACCCACCACAGTAAAATTGGTCACCGGATAAACTGTACCATTGCTGGCAGTGTACGTAAGGCGCGACTTAATCTGGTTACCATCAAAGACTTCCGCCTTTGTAGGGCTCCACATCCAGTTCACAGTGGTACCGGCGGCGGTTAATGCGCCCTTTGACCCAGAATACTGATCGGTTACGCTGTACACCCTGTCTGCAAGTTGTGAGCCACTCCCTTGGGAATTATCCAGGATTCCAGTAGGATGAACGGTAAAGAGCATAGAACCAGTTGGATCCATCGACAGGCCGCCCGCCATATAGTTCGCACCTGGCGAAGCAGAAGGATTGTAGAGCGTAAACCCGCGACTTGTAATTCTTGCGGAGTCCGATGGAATCAATGCCGTGCCATTAATCGAATCACCTGGCCAGTCGAGTGCGTAGTCAGCCGTAACCACGTAGCTTTCACCACTAGGTAGTACAGGAAGCACTGCCGGGTTTATCTCAACCTCCATGAAGTTTTGTCCAGGTACTATTGGCTCGTTGGATGGAAAATCAATTGGCTTATGAGGCGCCCAATTGATCACAACGTTCGCGTTACTGGATGGTAACACCTGCATGCTGAGCAGATTGTTCGCCGCATCTACCGTGCTTACGTAGATAACAGGAAGTAAGGATGCATTGCCACTAGCAGTGTCAAACCATGGAATAAGGGAACGGTCGCCTTTAGGCTGGTAAATTAGAAAATTGTTGTTTGGGTCTGTTCCATTTGCTTCCAGCGGCTCTCCGCGGGTTTCAAACCAGGCACCAGCGAAGCCACCAGTGGCTCCAGCGCTCACGCCCTGAAGCGGAGCATAGGCTACGAGATCCTGAGCACCCGTTGCCGAATCGGTAACGAAGCCTGCTGTAACGGGGCCGCAAATGGGGCCCAAGCCGGTGGAGCTTACGGTAGTTGGCGGAACTACAGACGCCTCACCAGATCCGAACGCCGGGACGGCCGATCCGTTGGCGATGCTGTTCGCGAAATCAAGAGCCTCAATCTGCCAGCCGGTGCCACTATGAACCGGGGCAAATAGGAATCCGCCGGAATACCCGGTGCCCAACCCCGGAAGCGGCAGATTGTTAGTGGGGTCGATGGCGGTGTCTGATCCACTGCCGGTTAAGGAAAACACTGTAGAGGAGGTAGAATTAGGTGTTCCATTTGCATTGAAGGTTATGCCCTTCGTCACAACTGTGGTGCCGGTAGACGAGGTTACCGCGCAATATACGCCCTGCCCGTTGGAGATTGTACGTGGTGCACCGTAGCGACCCGATCCTGGCAGCGTGAGATTCCAAATCTCATCGTAGGGCGTACCCACACTGTAGTCCCGCAGGCCGTTGTCGATTCCATTCGCCGCAGAAATACCCCCCAGACTGCTGCCCGGGCTCATGTTATAGCAATGTAGCACATTGTTTCCATCAACAGTAAAGCCCAGACCGTCAATAATTGACGCTCCCCCGCCTACGTTGGACGCCCCGTTCGGTACGGCACTCCATGCTGTCGCTACTGTGCTGGGAAGCCGCTGAGGCGTGGCGCTGCCGCTGTGGCTCACTCCTCCGGCCGCACCAACTATGTTGACGGCCAGCTTTAAATCACCGGACTGGTTCGAACTAAAAAGCGAGCCACTGATCGCCCCGGTATTTCGAAAACCTTGAACATACATGTAGTTGCTTGAAGGTGCCAGTTGGCCGGACACATACTGCAACAAGGCAAATGAGTAAATAATCTGCCCGGCACCATAATTTGCCTGAGCCACAACAGTTTCCGGAGGAGCAGTAACAATCGGCTTAAAGAACGCTGGAGACAACCCGGTAAGGCCGGGAGAGGCGAAAACCGTACTCGTACTATAATAGAAGCCGAATATTCCAAGAATGTCCTGGTACGACACCTTTAATGGCCAATTAAGAATGCTAGCCGATGGATTCGGATCCGCATAATTAGGACCTGCTCCTGGAAGATTTGCTGTAACCATCGGAATGAAGAAATTAAAGTCTGATCCGTAGTTAGCAGGGCGGTAACTATAGACACTCTCCAAAATGAGTGTGCCGCCCTGATCAACATACTGTCGGAGCTTCTCCTTCTCGGCTTCGGTAAACAGCAGGCCCACCGCTTTGGTTCCTACGTACCTCTGCCCGGATAGAGGCATATAGACGATATTGAATCGGTCAAGATCAGCCTGGGTCAGAGTATCCAGGTTCTCTTCCCAATAGGCACCCATTGATTTGTCTACAGGCTGCCCAAGCTGGAATTGGGCATATTGCGAGGTACCAGAATCAAATGCAGGGTCGTTGGTACCGTTGATACGCTGCTTCCAGGATTGGTAGATTGCCGCATTGATAACTGGCGGCGCTAGCGGATTTTGTATGTCCCAACCAGCCGGAGTATAGTCTTTAAAGTTGGCAACCGCATAGAACAGGTAGGGAGCAGGGTCTACCGGATAGATGGTGCCGTTGTTATTCGCTTCGGAGGCACTGCTAACCAGCACGCAGGCATTTATGGTGCGTGAACTGCTGCTGAAACGAATGTTGCTTGCTAGTGCCACGCTCGCCATGTTAGCGAATACGGCCGCTACAGCGATGGTTACTACCCACGGATTGGAACTGCGTTTCATATGTTTCATTCCCGCTGATTCTCTTGTCATAGCTGGTCACTATCATCTGGAAGACTGCCCACCGGGACGGTTCCCTGTCCCGAGTAGAGCGCATTGGGACACACAGGTAGGTCCGGTATTGCTGGAAGTACCTGTTCAATCGTATAAGCACCGCCGCCGGGTACCGTAATCTGGAAACTCCTGGACCGTATGGCACGCTGTTGCCGTGTCAGGTGGTTAGGCAATGGTATCAACGTTACGTCGGTAGGATCGTAATAGGGCATGGCAAGGATTGGATTGTACTCATATCGCAAGCCGTTGGTAATTGGGATGTCTTGATCTGGCGCAGGTGTACCAGCAGCCTGCGTCTCAAGCGGCGTACGGTAGTTCAGCGTAGTATCTTCACCAGCAACCAGAGAGATTGGGTCCTGGTTTAACAGGTGCATGTCCGGTACTCGCACGCTTGCGGCAGTATTCGTATAGTATTCGGTAGAACCGTAGTACGCCGGAATATATCCCCAGCGAGCCATCCACGCGGCCTGGTCGCCTGCCGAAGCTGTATAATTCTCAGCGATAGAGCCGAACATAGTTATCCGTATGTCGGTTGGTTCACCATAGAACGGGAACACGTCCTTTGCTTCGCGTTCTGGTAAGGGAGTTGCGTTGCTGATGTCTTTTACATCTGCGCCATTGTACGAAATCCTGATATCGCCCCGCAACTGATAGGCTGCCCTGCTGTCTGCTTTGTTAGGGTTGAACGAATAGCCCGGAATTACAAAGAAGGATCGGTTCTGTGCGTACAACGTTGCTTCTACCCGGATGTCCAGCGGCACAACCGCTGCACCACCCAGCTTCATGTCGGTAAGTTCCTGTCCAGCCAACGCTGCCGACCTGTCAAACTGGAAGCGGAAGACATTGTCATATCCGGGGGTCACCAACCCCGGTAATTGTGTGTTACCCGGAAACAGGGTGAGTCCAAGCATCTCAGTACCAATCACTCCATAAGTTCCCGCAGCGGGAGCCGCGCTGGGTACGGTGTTAAAGGGAAACTGGTAATATGCGTTCGTGGCTGGCGATGCTACTCCTGGGTTTAAGAGTAGGTTATAAGGGGCAACACCGCTACCCACACCGCCCTGTCGAACCATGAGGAAGAGCGGAGACCGGTTGCCCTGCACGGAATAGTTCTGCGAGGGATCAACGCCCCACGAAAACGCCATATCCATGGTAGAAGAGCCGCCCTGCCCCAGTTCTGTGTAGAACGGAGGGTTGCTGTCCTCGTTTTCGGAAGTCCACGTGTTAGGTGTCTGCGGTCGCATAAACATCGTCGTATTAACTGTTACGTAGTCCTTGGCTAGAATTGCCAAAGTGGATGCATGCTCCATGGTAACGGAACCGCCACTTACATATCCGTCGCCACTTACAAGGTTACCTTCGATATATGCAGTACCGCCAGATACGATCGTAAGGTGCACTCGTCCAAGTTTGCTTACTGTTGCACTCTCGCTGGTGTCCGACGAATTAGTGATGGCGCCATATACGCCATGAACCCTAACATTGCCCTCGGCGAACAGCACAAGACTGACACCATAGGAGTTTTTGTCGCCAAAGGGGCTGTTTGCACCGCCATTGTCGCCATCATGGCGCAGCGGCATCAGGTGGATTCCATTTGGCAGCACCGTGTTAGCCCTAGCATAATCCCAAAGCGGAATGGTGATGGTTTCGCTTTGTGTGCCATCTGGCAGCGTAAACGGAACCCCATCGTCGCGCGTCATCTGAATTGTGTTACCAAGCAGAACTATATCGACGCCAGGCGCACGATAGTAAGGGCCGTCCCACCCGTAATTTACGCCATTTATCGTAGTCGCGAGGTGAGCCTGTGGGTTAAGCCAGTCACTTCGCAGTGAATAGGCACCGTTTAGACCTGCTACAGACGTTTCGCGCTGCTGATCGGCAAAGTTGTTAACATAGATGCCAGTGCCATAACCGTCTGCGCCGGTATTGAGCAGCGCATTGGACGCGTTGGTGTACCACGATCCAGAATCCCGTGTAAGCGCACGATACCGAAGCACGCCACTGCCATCCAGAGTGTCAAGACTCGGTGGTGTAAGGCGCGGTACTGCACGTTCAATTCCGTTTACATCGGGCCCGCCATTCGCATCACGCACAAGACCGTTATAGCTGTTAAATTGCCCCGTGCTAGGCTGAATGGCACCCGCGATATTGCTAACTTGCAGAGATGGTGACTGGTCTATCTCCTCGTTGAGATATGCAGGCAGCTGCGAGTCATTGATTGTGGTGTAAAGATTGGTAGTACGGCTTGGATCCAGGCCAATTGTTCCGTTTACCAGGACACCTTCCTGGGTAAGCGAAGTAGACCCACCTCGATGACCTTCATACAGGTAGGTGTCACTTCCAAATTTAAGGTTACCGTTGACATAGATCGGAAACCCATAAAGCGCTTGAGCACCATTGGGGCCCACGTTGCTAACGCCGCTTGCGTAGGCGCTAAAACCGAGCATCGGGTTACCAAGCACTGTGGCTACATTGTGCCCAATAGCCGGGGTACCGATGTAGTTGGACACAGTGCGCATAGTGGCACCCGTAACATAAAGGCCGTAATCCGTAAGGCCAATCTGTTTGTACGCAACAAGTTCCTGCCTCAACCGAGGTGAATTACCAGTAGGAACAAAAACCGTTGGGTCGCTGCCAGGTGGGTTAGGAAGAGCACCCGGACGCCCGACCGCCTCTATTACAAGGTTGCTGCCGTTGGGATTGTCCGGGCACGGGTCGTATGCTACCCGAACAAGCGCCCGCCCACCGTTTACAGGAATTCTAGAAAACCCCCGCACCAGCCAGTATATGTCCGGGTCCTGGTTATTGATGGGCGTGGAGGGCGTTGGCCGCCAGTCGGCACCCTGCGGCGATGTGTTGAGTTCCTGGTTGCAGTAATCCAATCCAGCCTGCGCCAGTGCGGCTGCCTCGCCGCTCTGTTGCGTGCGCCCACTCTGCTGGAGGTTGCGCGCAATTCGAGTAACAAACACACCGCCCAGGAACAGCAGGGCGAACAGTACGATCAACGCAATGATGAGCGTCTGGCCACGTTGTGAGCGGTTATATCGCGAATTGTGATTTCGGTTGCTTTGCACCATCTCAGCTCTTCTCTTCTTGAATTCTCTCATGGTTGAACCCCAAGGTTCACCGCTGTTAGACGACACCACTACCGTTGCAGGTTCCGTACCACAACTGCCTGAGTAAGGACAGTCTGTTGCGAGGTGGCCGTACTGGGATCATACAACTGCGCGTTGATACTCACCGAGAGTTGATCACGCGTCGCGTAGGTTGCCTGCACCACGTCGCCGGGTAGATTATCCTGGAACTGATAGGAAACCTCAACGGGATCTGCGACAACGTCCGTGCCACCTGAGTTCTTGGAGGTTGGAAGGCTGTTGGGTGGAAAGACGTTATTCGCAGGATCCGCAGGGACATTTGGTTGATTAACCGAATCTGCCTGGCTGTCAAATTGCAGATAACCAGCTTGTAACCGGGGATCTCCATTCTGGTAGCCAGGCAAATTAGAATAGTTAATTTTGTATTCGTTCTGCCCTATAACACCCGTAAGTGCCGCAACCCGTCGATACTGAATTCTATAGCCATAGTGCGGACCCGTGCGTTGATCTGGCCCATAAACACGCTCGCTGCCCGGGACAATTGAAGCGTTTGTAAGTCTGAGCGCAGGTTCCGCCGTTGTGGGCAGTGTTCCGTTCAATGTTCCACCGCCATAGGAACTTTGTGCAAGTTGTGTCAATAACAGAAACCGAGTGCCATATGTTCCGGTAAGGCCGCTATTTACAGCGTTAGGGTCGTACTGCTGAGGGGCAGAAACCACGCCAAGCGTCGCCCACTGAGGAAACGCGAAGTTTACCGTACCACTCACCGGATCCACCGTAAATGCCATCTGTACCGCTGGTAGCTGCGACTGGTTAAAGAGGCCCTGTGAGTTGATCTGTGGTCCAATATCGGTAAGCGTGTTTGGGCTCGGGGCACTGGCACCCGGCGCTACAGTCTGCGCGACGATATGCGCCAACCCATCGGTACCAATATAGTACTCGTAATAGGTAAGCGGATTCTGTCCCAGTGGATCGCCGCCAGAAGTAGACCTATAAACGTTCACCGTAAATGGTGACGACCAGGCACCATACTTAGCTACAAAAATAGGTGCAGCAGTGGTAGGTGATTCATCGCCAGCAGCCGAGGTGCTGTTAGGTGCCAGGTTCTCCATCGATACAGTTTTTGGTGTAAACGTGACCAGCGGTCGTACAACCGGCAGGTTATTACAGTACTGCAATGTGCCGTCGTCATTACGCAGCAGTGTCACCGCATCAGCCTTGTTTGTGGGGAACACAGGGCTAGCAATCGCCGCCCAGTTCTCCCAGCGATAAACCGTCGCTGTAGAGAGCCCATGGGCCTGCGCTACACGCTGCCAACCGGCAACGCCCCAATGAGGATCGCCCTGTTTGAACGTTGGATCGTCGGATGGACCAGCCAAAGTACTGTCATAGAAGAAGTTTGGATCGTTCAGGACGAGCTGTCCCTGTTCAGAGTCAGTAATTGTACCAGGATTGGCTGGATTAACGGTGTGGAACAGGTCAAGGTTAGGTATGTAACTTTTGGTAGACGAGTTAAATATGCTGGATGGAAATTCCGCCTTGTACAACGTGGTGCGGTTATCCGCATTAGAAGTTGATGGATCTGCCCACCTGTTGGCATACCCGTGAAAGGTTGTACCGTCGGTCGCTACCGGCATACCGTCCTGCTTTAGCCCGCTGGTATCCGAACCTGAGCGGTTGTCATGAAGGCCCACGAAGTAGCGCATAATCACGCGGCCGGGGGCCGCAGGCAGTGCAATACCGCTCTGCCCGGATGGGTAAATTGGTAATCCTGTAGTAGGGTCGGTAACTGTGCTGCCACCAGTCTGGTCCAGCTGACGTGCAGGCATCACCATATCCACCATCGAGTTTGGAAGGGACTGAATGGCGGGCGTACCGGTCTGGCTGTAAACCCACAGGTTAATTGATGCCGACGGGGCGCTGTTGTCATACACCAGTACTGCATCACCCAGGTCCGCTGAGATCTCCCGCATGGTGTCGCGAGCGGCAGCCTGACTTTCCACCTGGGTGCCCGCTTCACTCACTAGATTGAACGAGTCGGTAAGCGGCTTAACCACCAGGATTAGCAGCACTGAGGTGATCGCGATTACAACAAGCAGTTCTACCAGCGTAAAGGCAGATGAGCGGCGGCGATTGCGCGAGCGATATAACGACGAGGTGCCGTGATAGGATTTCATGGTGAAGTCTTTGTTAAAATTGACGGGCCTGTTCACTGAGAGCCTCCTATCATCGTGAGGGCACCACCTGATCGAAATTCGTCTTCGTCAACTTTGTGCCAGAACACTTCCTGGCCAGGCGTAAGATTGTCATGCCATATTACACGAGCCTTGACGGAATTGCCCTCAATCGATCGCACTGAAAGGCCGGTGGGAAACGCCGAAAGCGTGGTAGCGTTAGGTATCACTGTACTAATATCGATATACACCATTGGATAGCCACCCACCTGTTGTATCAGCTGCCCCACCTGTGCTGTAACCTGATATGAGTGGCCATAGGTTGTAGGATCGTTCGCAATAAACCCCGGCAGGTTGGTAGCGTAATATACATCTGTAAGCGTAACGGTCTTGCCCTCCTCGGATGGCGAGAAGTAGATACGTGAGGCTGATCCACCCATTGCACCGCCGCCGATATAGTAGGTTGTGGACGAAGGGACAGCCCCGGTCGCCGCGGGTGTATACTGTGCGGCTGCCTGCTGCAATTGGACACCCCATGCGCGGTGAGCGCGGTACAGCACCCTTAGTGGCAATCCCTCAAGATTATTCGCTTCAATGTATGTCTGCTGGAACGTAAGAATTCCGTTTTTAGCATCAACTGTTCCTACAGGGAGGTCCGTACCCGGCGAATATGGGTTAGCTACATTATAAGTGTAGATCGTTCCATTGTTTGCATAGTACATCGGCAGTCCAGTATGACGGTTCACGATGACGAGGTCTGCCTCGTCTAAGGTGGTGTCACCAGGAATATCGTGGTACAGGCCGTCATAGGTTGTCTGGTCCGTCATCGGGTCGCCCACCTGGTCAATTCCGCTTACGGACAACTGGAGATCGTATGGTCGGCTCGCCGGGAACGACCGGTCGTCACGCAATATATGGTTGTCGAAAACAAGGTAGTCCACAAACACTTGCAGAGGCTTCTGGGCGACAAGGCCGCTTCCATTCACATCTGCCGCTGTGCGCCCTAAAGGATTAAAAATCAGCGATCCCACATTAGCGTTACCAGTCTCCTGAGGCGTCAGCCATCCATACTCGTACGGATCACTGCTAAACGGCTGGTTCACCCCAGGCGATGTAGATACCAACCGAAACATCCTGGAAACCTGGTCGCTCCCCGGGAAGATGCCAGGTAGTGCGCCATTTGCAAGCCCCGGTGGACTGATAACGGTAGTGTTGGAACCATTGATCGCCATCCATTTGGGCTCCACTATCTGGCCAGCCTGTGGGACCGGTGCATCAGGTACCTGTATCTGAAGGGTGATTGCGCTAGGCGCAGTCGCTCCAGAAGAGTAGCCCTGGTACGTCATGATAAACGTGCGGTACGGAACTGCATACCCGGGGTTGGTTATTCGTGGGTAAAACGCGATGGCACCACGAGCGTAGTCGATAGCATAACTATCAGGCGAGCTCAACGTAGGGTATGCAGACGGGTCATCGGTAGTAGGCGAGGAGCTCTCCGCCACCGGAGTGAGGTTACTGCCGTGAACTACAAGACTGTCGCTTGGTACGTTAGCCAGCGTATTAAACACGTTGTAAACCGGGCCCAGCTGCAATAAGTGCACAGCAGGATTGGCAGCAGGTACGGTGAACGTTTCTCCATGGACGTATTTAATCCGGTTCACGTTAGAGAACGCATAGAGTGGAAAGCCAGATGGAAGCGTGAACCCAAGGGTCGACTGAAGGGACGCCAATTCCGTTCCAGTCGCAGGATTCAGGTTGTCTGGCTGGATACCCGGAACATCGATAATCTGTCCATTGGCATCCGGCAGACCAGCATCTATGTACTGGGCAGGAGTCTGGTATGCGCTAAGAATCTGGGCTGACATGGCTTGCGCCTTACTGATATTCGCCGTTCTCTGGATTGAGAGGAAACCATACGGAAATAACCTGGCTACAGCGAGAATACCTATTACGAGGATGGCCATGGTAACCAGGACCTCGACCAGGGAGAAACCCTGATGTGACCGGCGGCTCTGCCGATGGGCAATCCCTCTATTGTGCTCGCGATTTCCTCGCCTCATCGTTCTCAAATCTCCATACCTGTTTCACGGAAGTAAGATTACAAATTCCACTTTTGGACGCTCGTTCTGGTAGCGGTGTTCCCTGTCAGCGGTAATTGAGGGGAAGTTGTTGCAGCGCCTGCGAAATACTGATTTTACGGGCGGTTCCAGAGAGTAGCAGGATGATTACGCTGCTCGAGCCTGCTGTTGCAACATGCTGAGTGTTCCAGGTAAGTATCGTGTTTTCAGAGGGCGGGTTCTGGTACTTGAGCTGGGCAGTTATGGGAGTTCCAGCCGTAGCGCTGGTACCGGAAGGAGCGCCATTATCCCCATATAGGTCGCATGCGTTCTGCGCATCATAGCGCATGTGCGTCCAATCGGTAGAATAGTGCAACTCATACATTCTCATGCCCTTCGAGTCCAGCATCTGCTTGCCATTACCGTCGATCATCGGACCAATATCCATCGAGTCCATTACATAAAAAAGTTTTGGCAGTCCAACGTAAAACGTAGGGTTGCTGGAACCACCTCCCAGTTGACGCGCGGGCAGATCCGGATCGCCATAGAAAGGACATGGTTTCGTTGTCGCGTCGTCTTGCTGCCAGGTTACCAGTGTGGGTACGTTGTTCGTAAGTGCGAGAGGATAGTACACCTCGGTAACCGCCGCTTGGTCCGTAGTGTTGTTATCCGGGCAGAGAAACGCATTGTAGTCCTTCACCTGGTGACCGTAAAGATAACCAAATGTACTCCCGGATGTGGCTGTGGTAAAGTCCTCGGTTGCCTTCTCCATGGGAGTTATGGGGTCTCCTGCAACAGCAGGCATGGCGGGTGGAGAGCCAGCAACTCCAATGTTAGGCGAAACAGTTTCGGCATACCCAAAGAGGGAGGAGGGATAGTGGCCCTCGTCCTGATAAAACATCCGAGAACCTTCGTAGATCTCATGCATATTAGACATCGTATCCGATTGGCGCGCCTGCTCCTTCACCGCTGCAAAGGCCGGAAACAGGATTGCGGCAAGAATCGCTATAATGGCTATCACCACTAGCAGCTCAATAAGGGTGAATGCACGGCGTATCGGTCGCTTCGTAGGCATGATCCTGTTCATTGTCGTCTCCATCATCAAAAACCTGTCGTCAAATTTAAGGTGCGAATGCATGCAATGGACCCTTCTCGGCAAATGTTTTAGCGTCCATTGTGCGCGCCGTGCCGTTATTCAGGATGAGCGTCACCAGCCCTGCCCCATTGGTAGCCTGGTGGTAGCTGCACCATGTAAGTACTGTCTCGGCCGGAGGAGCCAGCGAGCCGTACTTTAACTGGTTAGGATAATCGTTTGGTCCTGTAGCGCCCGTCCAGTCAAGACTGTAGTGAATCTCATAAACGTAGCTGGCACCCTGCTTTACGGGGTTCCCGTTTGTATCTAGCGAAGGGCCTATGTCGTACGAGTCGAACGGATAAAACTGTTCGGCGGCCGTGGGGAACGTAACATTGTTGCCAACCGCGTGGGTGAGTGCAGGAGTGTCCTTGTACCCAACCACAGAAAAGCTTTGGGCAAGCGGAACGCTTGGCGGGTATACAACCTGTACCGTAAGGCTCTTATTGTTTGTAGGATTGTCAGGACAACTGAACTCGGCATCGCCGCTCAACTTTTTAGAAGTGTAGAGGGGCTTATAGGCATGCACGCCAGCCGTGCCGCCGCAGTTCGTGTCAAGATTGGTGTACTCAACACCCGCCCACTGCCATAAAACTCCTGGGTACTTTCGGTTGTCCAGGTAATAAATGGATGTAGCCTGATAGATATCGTGAAGATTTGAGAGGCAGGAAGACTGCCTGGCTTTCTCACGTGCGGCTGCAAAAGCAGGAAACAGTATGGCGGCTAGGATCGCTATGATAGCTATGACAACGAGTAACTCAATAAGTGTAAAACCGCTGTCAGAACGGCCTGACGATTGTCCGCTGTATTTTCGACCCATCTCTAAGATCTCCATCCGCGTTCGGTTACAATTTCCATCAGACGCGCCGTATTGTAGGACGACGGTTGTTATCACGCTGTTCCATATCAGCGTCTAAGCGCATAGTGCAGGTATGCTGTCGTCAATGGCCCACCCCACAGAAGCGCAGCAATGAAACCGATAACCAGGAACGGCCCAAACGGAATAGCCGAAGGAAGCGGCGTCCAAGGCTCAGCGGGCAATTCGCTCGAACCGGTTGTGTTACGTCGTAGTCGGGTCGCTAGGTAGTTCCACACATCACCAAGGACCAGACACCATGCAATGTCACCGAGCTCACGAAGGATGCCGCCCTGTTCATCCGCTGACAACGGCATGGTATTGTCCTCAGGGTGATCCATTGGCCCCGCGCCTACCTTGGCCGCACTTCGCTTACGTTGCCATATAAGCATCGGGCCTACCACTATACCGCTAAGGCACGAGAACAATACCCACGCAGGAATCAACCAGAATGGGTTGTGCCCGCCACCAGCCATACACGCCAGCATGGCACCCATACCTCTGGCAAGCAGAACATCACCCAGGCCCATCGCCTCAACCCGCTTCCACACCCAGCCAACTACCCTTACCACACCGAAGGTAAGCGCACCTACTAACGCGCCCAGCAGCGATACTGGTGCCCAACCTGCCAATAGTGCGTGGCCCGCAACATGATGCGCAACATCGTACACATCGAGGGCTACCGGAATAACTAGCAGCAGGATATTCAGCGAGTCTGGAATCGTAAACGTTGCCAGATCAATAAAGAACACTGGAACCAGAGTGGCCGCAAACAACTGCAG
>JAJZFK010000273.1 GCA_021805405.1 bacterium | reverse complement strand
GCACAATGGATTAACCTCGTAAACATTAAAATCGGTTATGTAGGGCGCTATGAAACAAAGTTGGCAATCGATGGCAAACTTATGATATACTATCTAGTGAAATTTACTATTTTAAGCCCGTGAATTTCCCTCGCCCCCCCACGGCAAGTGATGAGCCAACCATTAAATGGACTTAAGTACCCGCCAGGGACGCAGAGAACAGGGGCTGCGCATTCAAAGCGCGGTTGAACACGCAGGTCTTTCAATTGAAGACCTCGCAACTCAGATCGGCTGCTCACGAGCACTCATCTATCAGTATGTCTCGGGCAGTACGCTGGCCCAACCAGACCGTCTTCAGCAAATCGCCTCTAAGTGCGGGGTTCAACTCGCTCATTTCTACACGGAAGAAGCATCCGGCCAGGATCTTCCTGCTCAACCGCTGGAACCTGTTGACGTATCCCAGCGGATTCAGGAGAGCCTGCGTGTACTCGATGAGCTTGCGGACGCTCAGGCGTCGCCACCCAATCTCAAGGCACTCGTAGCCACCAGCGAAAGGCTGGTGTCGCTCGCACAGCAAGGTGGCTCCCCTCAAGAGCAGGGACGCGCCTTTGAACGCCTTGGCAATGCACTCCTCTCCATTGGCGAATACCCCGGCGCAACAGCCGCCTACCTTCGTGCCAGCGAACACGCCGTTTTGGCGCACGATGATAGATTGCTCGCTGCGGTAAGGCAAAATCTGGGTAACGCGCTGCTTTCGCAAGGCCACACGGCTCAGGCCCGTGAACACTTTGAGTGGGTTGCCAACAGCTCATTGGGCCCAGGCACCAGATGGCGCGGACTGCTGGCGCTAGGTGCTCTTGATGAACAGGTGGGTGCATATCAGGACGCTATGAGCCGCTTTGATGAGGCTGCCGTTTTACTGGAAGAAGCCTCTGCCAGCAGCGTTATTTCGGAGGATGAGGCCAATATTGGCCTTCTCTATGTAAATGCTAACAGAACGAACGTCTATATGGACGGCAGCGATTTTGACGACGCCCGAAAGCTGGCTCTAGATTGTGCATCCAGGGCGGAGGCTTTAGGCAGCGCAGACCAGTTTCTAGAAGCACGCTTTAACATCGCCTGGTGCGACATGCACACGGCGCGATGGGCCGATGCGCTTACGGGTTTGGCAACTCTTGCACAGTTGGCCCGATTTGTGCAGGATCAACGACGGGAGACACTTGCAAATGCATGGCTGGCAATTGCAAAAGCCTGCACAGGAGACTTTGAGGCTGCGCTGAACCTGGGCAAGGAAGCATTCGCCGCTGCTGTTGCCCGGGGCGACAGGCTTTCAGAACTATATGCACAGCTTGCACTGGCAGATGCGTATACGGGTATTGCCCAACGTTCAACAGAGGCGCTTTATCATGCAAACCAGGCACTGGCAGTTGCGCGGGGCATCAAGCTTGAGCGGGCGGAAGCGGAAGCGCGTGGTAGGTTAAGCACACTCTGTGAGGCGACTGGGGATCATTCCGCAGCGCTAGATCATGCCGACCGAATGTTGGCGCTCGCATCCAGACTTGGTGCAAGACACCTGGTAGCACTCGCTACATCGTTGCAGAATGCCGCGCGGGCTTCATCTGGAAGTCCGCTTAGCGTTGCGGACCTGGAGATTGCGCTAAAACAGGCCCAGTCAACATCCTATTGTGATGCGGTCGTGCATGCCACAGCGGTGTTGTGCCGATTGCCGGATGTCGAACTCGCGAGGCAGCAGGATGTGCTGCAACAGGCTATTACTTTGCTTGAAGCCGGCCGCAAGGGACTGTTGGCTGCATCTATAATTGATTCGATCCTGGAGAACGACACATTTTTGCGGCTTTACAAACGGTTGGCGGAAGTTTATATTGCTCAGAACAAACAGACAGAACTACAAAGTTTTCTAGAAGAGACTGGCTGGCCGCCATTAGTCTCCTGGGCAGCAGGAATATAAGGATGGCGTCATCAATCCGGAGAGTTACACAGTGTTGAAACTAAGTGATTTGGCTGCTCAAAACAGGCTAATTCAGCGCTTCGTCGTATTCTTAACCGCGGGCGCCGTACTCACGGGTTGTGGTGCAGGTTTGGCCAGCTTTACAGGGGGATCCATTCCACCAGGTCGATCTGTTATACAAGGCACTGTGGTTCAGGCTACCGGGTCGCACGCTATAGTTGCCAATGCGGTTGTCACCATTGTAACGACGCCCACAGGAAGTAGCCCGCTTACATACCGAGTGGTAACTGATAACACTGGCTTTTTTGCAGTAAACGGATTGCCAACCGGCGTGGTAAATAGCCCCGTAGCTGTTACCGTACAGCCACCCGATAATACTTTGCAACAGCAACAGTTTAGCTTCCTGCTTGCGAATCAGCGTGGCACTTATGTGCTAGCAACGCTACCTCCTGCGGGGTTTCAGCTGACAAAAGTGGCGAAAGTAACAATAACACCGCAGACTAGCACGGGTACAGCCCAAACCTACCAGGTACAGGCCTATGATGACACTGGCGCCCTGCTACCCATTCTGCCCACAGTTATTCTAGACGGCGGAACTACTGCCATTGGCTCTAGTGACGTGCTGAATGTAGTGCAGGAGGATAATCCTGCAGGTGGCACATTCCCGGTAAACAGTATCACCGCGGAAATCGATAACGGGGCTACTACCAGGCCAGAGCAGGTGTACAACCCTATCAGCAAATCAATGATTGGCGATAACTAGTAACTTATGTTATAGAATGGCGCGGCTTAACGGAAACCTGTCCAGTAGCCGCGCTGTTCTGTTTTAGGCAACTTGTGCACCCCAAATTCCACGTGCCTACTAAAGCCACTGGCCCACCAGCAGTACCATATTGCCGTACGGCTGCTTAAGATACAGAAGTACTGCAACCTAATCACCGTCCGCCATCCACACAGCAGAGCGCATATCTAAACGGGGTGGATCCTGAGACGAGAACGGTGTTTCCTCTGCCTGTAGCCGCTGAATCTGCTGTAAACGCACTTCTGGTGAGCGCTTGCCCACCGGGAAAGCGCCATTCCAGCCAACCACGCGGTGCCACGGCACGTCTGGCGGTGCAAATCGCAGGAGATGCCCTACCTGACGCGCCGTTAAGCCAACCCCTGGAACCGAGAGTGCGAGTTCGCCGTAACTAAGCACCTTACCGGGTGGGATCTGTCGGACTACTGCATAGACTTGCTCCCACGTTTCCGGTGTCTCGTTCAAAACTGAATTTCCCGTCCCTCTCGTGCGGCCTTGTAGCAGTTGTCCAGCATCTGCACCAGCGCCCATGCGTCGTATATGTTCACCGTGCACGAAGTGTTGTCCTTGATGGCGGAAACCCACTGATCCATGAGTGACGGCAAAGCAGCCGGCAATTTTGTAGGAATAATGTAACCTTCCATGTGGCCAGCATTTACCCGGTTACTCTGAAGCTGAATGCGCGGTCCATTTGGAGACGCATCAATAGAGAGGAAGCCCTCCGTACCGTATATCTCTAGTGGATTAGGGCCGTGCCGGTGAACCCATGAAACATCAAGGATACCAAGGGCTCCGCTTCTAAACCGCACAATTGCCGCCATATTGTCATCAATATCATATACTTCAGTGGTGTTTTGCTTCACGGCCACTACGGTAACAGGTTCACCCAGGAACCAGCGCATAACGTCCACGCGGTGACAGCCCAGGTCAAAGAATGCGCCCCCACCCGACTGCTTTTC
>JAJZFK010000086.1 GCA_021805405.1 bacterium | reverse complement strand
GTAATTCGAGGTGGCCTCGTACTCCAGCAGGTTTCTGTACGTTCCATACAAGTGACTACCAACCATTCAGGTCAGTTGCCGCAATTCGTTATCGATGAGTTTTACCCTGGTTGCGACGAGATTGCAGTTGTTCCTATGAACGTATGCCTCACAAATTTCCGTAGGATACTGTCGCACTTTTACGAGGTCGTTACCGACAATATTGTGGAGGGAGCAATTTATCGGTTGGTAGGCAGCCGGGAAGTTCGGGACTGTGGTACCCCAGCTTAACGCCTGCTCTTAAAAGTTACCGGTTACATAGCCGTGTAAATTGACAGTCTGTAACCGTTGTGCTATACTTCTTTCCGTTCCGCACACGAAAAGATGTTATCTAATGTACATTCGGCAACTCTGGTCGTGCGGGAAATTTTTTATCAAATAACGGGTCACTATCCCCGTATTGAGGACTTGAAGCAAATGGCCAAGAAAATACTGGCAGTTGACGACGAGCGTCATATTGTGCGCCTGGTACAGGTTAACCTGCAGCGCGCAGGTTACGAAGTAGTAACGGCGTACGATGGCAAAGAAGCCCTTGAGAAGGTGGAGTCCGAGAGGCCTGACCTCGTTGTGCTTGACGTTATGATGCCCTATATGGACGGCTTCTCTGTGCTACAGGAACTGCGCAAGAATCCTGTTACGCGCGATATTCCCGTAATCATGTTGACTGCCAAGGCTCAGGACGCTGACGTGTTTCGCGGGTGGTCATCCGGTGTAGACTGCTACCTCACGAAGCCATTCAACCCGCTAGAGCTTATCTCATTCGTAAAGAGAATTCTTAGCTCTCTTGATGATCACGACTCCGGTGTTGTTGACCTCGGCTAGCAATACTGGGCTGGAATACGAAGATGTCAGACACCTACGATATGAACGACAATAAACGCGTTGGCGCAATCATACTGGCCTGCAGTGCAGCAGCATTGGCTGGTATTGCAGCTGTTTCAGCAGTTGCGCTGTGGCGTGCGTCCAGGCGTCCTCATCCCGCAACCGATGGCGACGCCATGCGTAACATTGAAGACGTGTTAACCGATTGCTACACCAAGATATCCGAGATCGAGCACTCTATGCCTGAGGATGCCCCGGGCCCCATATTCGTTGAGCCCGGCACAAATGGACACGTAGCTCGCACTTAGCATACGCCCTAAGTAGTTGCAGTCAAAATCCCTCTACGATACGGTGGAGGGATTTTTCATTCACTACGCAACGTCCGATAATGTCTGTTATGTAAAATACCCGGTATGGTATCCGGACCAATGAACTTAGTAGTTGTCTCCTACTATGACACTCTGGTGTTGTTGTGCAGCTGTTATATTTTAGGCTGCGGGCCCCAAACACGAATAGCTGCAGATCTGTGCCGGAAAGCGGGTCGGTTCGTGGATATATGATGGCTGTGGTTCATAACCAGGAAGCTGTAATAAACTTTATGCGCATCCGTGTATGTGATAGTCACCGGCCATAAAAGTATTGCGTTACACACGGTAGTTGCGGCTTCGACAGGCTTTGCGCGCCAAACACCGGGCCTTACTGATTGCCACAGACACTCCGTTCTTATGGAGCCGTCAATCCGGCTAACAGTCCAAATAACGACGTGCTCACCACCGATGTTTTGTTGATCGTTTATGAGAAGTGGCTTTTCCTCAGCTAAATGTCGTAGCTAGTCCGCCCATGTTCTGGCGATCGTGGTAACTCTTGGGTGTCGATTGGGTAACCTGCAAGGTTTTTGTGAAATAGCAGACTGGTGTGCCGCAGGGTAAAGTTGGGAGAGATGGGCTGCGAAATTAGACGGTAACGGAATCGCACCATAAGGTGCGCAGTTCCTTTTGGTTAGAGTACTAAACGATCAGGCATTTACTCGGCTATTTCAAGAAGATTTGATTGATAGCAGGGCGGGTGACTCAGAGCAATGAGGAGGTACCTATTCATGCGGATATGTTTCGAAAGGTGCCGTCCCCCACTTATACATTCAAGACGTAGGGAACTATTAAGCGGGTTGGTGTTAGTCTTCCTGCGTTTCGTTAGCTTCCAGAACACTCTCCACAGCATATATTGGTGCCTTGCACCTTAGCGCTACAGCAATGGCATCACTAGGCCGAGCATCCAGTTCTATTTGGCGATCGCCCTGGTTAATTACGATCTTAGCATAGTAGGTGAGCTGCAAAAGATCATCGATTACCACCCTATCCACATTAGCACCAAGCCGATCAATTAGCGTTCTACATAGGTCGTGGGTCAACGGCCTATCCGGCGTGATATGACGATGTGCCATATGAATTGCGCTGGCCATCTCGGGAACGACCATGATACGGAACTGGCGACCAGAATTATCCTGTAGTAATACGAAGTACTCTACCGAGAGGCGCTCTTCCGGTTTGTCTTCAGACTGGGCTATCGCTTCAAATACACTAACTACGTGTACTTCAAGCTCTTTCATTGCATGCTGTGGCTGCGTTTTACGTTCGAACCATTCACCAGAACGGGGATCCGACGGATCCCCGCCGAACCCCATACCATCAAACAGGTTGTCGAAATCGTTCTCCAACTATGTTGCCCTATTGTGTCAATCGTTATCTTTTTTAAACGTGCGCTCTACAACGGCAAGGAACTCTTTATTAGATTTAGTGTGCATCAGTCTGGAACGCAGAAGTTCGGTTGATTCGTTTGGATCCAAACCGTGCAGAAGGCGTCGCAGTTTGTTTATCTGTTTGTAGGTTTCATCGTCGTAGAGAAGCTCATCATGCCTGGTACTGGATTTGAGCGTGATGGCTGGGAAAATTCTTCTGTCAGCCAAACCACGATCTAGTTCCACTTCCATGTTGCCTGTGCCCTTATACTCTTCAAAGATAAGGTCATCCATTCGGCTACCGGTTTCCACCAGGGCCGTCGCAAGGATGGTGAGGCTGCCGCCCTCTTCTATGTTACGCGCTGCACCAAAGAAACGTTTCGGTCGGTAAAGCGCTGCGGGATCGAGTCCGCCAGCGAGAGTACGGCCGCTGGGATTAACCGTGAGGTTAGAGGCTCGTGTGTACCGAGTGAGGCTGTCCATCAGTATTACGACGTCTCTGCGACTCTCTGCAAGCCGTTTTGCCTGCTCCAAAACCATATCTGCAACGCGCATATGGTTCTCCGGTGTCTCATCAAACGTGGAGCTTATGACCTCGCCCTTCACGCTGCGGCGAATGTCGGTTACTTCTTCGGGGCGTTCGTCCAGCAGCAGTACAATAAGAATGCACTCTGGGTGGATGGTAGCGACAGCGTTTGCTATCGTTTTCATGATTGTAGTTTTACCGGCTTTGGGCTGCGCTACAATCATTCCTCGCTGCCCCTTGCCTACAGGGCAAATTAGGTCGATAATGCGACCGATCATTTCGGTACGCGTCGTCTCCAGCATCAACCGCTCATTGGGGTAGATTGGCGTAAGATCATCGAAGTTTACGCGGTTGCGAGCGACTTCGGGGTCGACGCCGTTCACCGTTTCTACGCGTAAAAGCCCATAGTACTTTTCAGAGTCTTTTGGCGGACGAACCAAACCTGAGACTTCATCACCAGTCTTAAGGCCAAATCTCTTTATCTGTGTCTGGGACACATAAATATCTTCGGCATTTGGTGAATAGTTGTTTCGGCGCAGAAATCCCATACCCTCCGAGAGTATTTCCAGGATTCCTTTCTGCTAGATCGGA
>JAJZFK010000364.1 GCA_021805405.1 bacterium | reverse complement strand
CACGCCGGAGATGCAGGCGCAGCTGGAAGAGCTTAGTAACCAGCCTAACGGAATGCTTCTCTCGACCGGGCCTACAGGGCACGGTAAAACGACTACGCAGTATTCGCTTCTCAACAAACTGAATAGCGTTGAGAAGAACATTCTCACCATTGAGGACCCCTGCGAGTACGTGCTGTCCGGTATCACGCAGGTTCAGGTGAATCGCAAGGCTGGCTTGACGTTCTCATCAGCGCTTAGAGCCTTCCTTCGCCAGGACCCGGATATCATCATGGTTGGCGAAATGCGAGACCTGGAAACCGCTGAAATCGCAATTGAGTCGGCCCTAACTGGTCACCTCGTTCTCTCTACCCTCCATACGAACGATGCGCCATCTGCAACCATTCGCCTTATTGACATGGGGATCGAGCCCTTCCTGATATCAGCAACAGTGATTGGAATTCTCGCTCAACGACTGGGTAGGCGCATTTGCAATAACTGCAAAGAATTCTACGAGGTTCCGGCTATCGAGCTTAGGAAGTTTGGATTTAAGCCAACAGAATCCGGTCAGATGGTGCAGCTTGCACGTGGCAAGGGCTGCGATGAGTGTCGTATGACCGGTTACCGCGGCCGTATCGGCTTCTATGAGCTGATGCAGTTAAACGCGGAAATGGCAGAAATGATTGTTCGTCGTTCGCCGCTATCCGACCTTAAAGAGGCCGCTAAGGCAAATGGCATGATTGAACTCCGCGAAGATGGACTTATCAAAGTACTGGAGGGCGTTACCACGCCTCAGGAAGTTATGAGAACAGTCTTTACCGCAGGATTCTGAAATGAACTGGCCCTCGCACTGTACGATTGTGAAGAGGGCTGTTGTACCGGAGAGCACATATGGCAGATAATACACCGCAGCCGAACAGAACCAACCCGCCGCCAATGGCGCCGCCGCCGGCCTATTCTGGTGTGCCGGGAGGCAACCCGGCAGCGCAAGCACCAGCGCCCGCCGTTGTTACGGCTCAACCGTTGCAGGTGGCGACCGCTCGTCCACTGCCGCTTGATGACGCACATATCGATGACCTCCTGCGCGCGATGGTTGACAAGGGTTCATCCGACCTGCACATTGCCGTGGGAATTCCGCCAATCATTCGTGTGGATGGTGCGCTTATGCCCATTCCGTTTGATAAGGTTACACCTCAGGACTCCCAACGCCTTATATATGATATCCTTACTGATGACCAGATTCAGCGGTTTGAAACAGAGCTTGAGCTAGACTTCAGCTATCAGTTGGCGCGTACGGCCCGTTTCCGCGTAAATGTTTTCCGCGATAAAGGCAACGTGGCGACAGCCTTCCGGCAGATTCCGCAGAAGGTGCCAACCGTCAAGGATCTTGGCCTGCCCGCAGTACTTGAGGAGCTGACAAGGCTGCCCCGCGGACTTGTACTGGTAACAGGACCTACGGGTTCAGGAAAATCCACCAGCCTTGCGGCCATGATCCACCAGATCAACATAGAGTCCAGCCGACACATCATCACAATTGAAGATCCAATTGAATATCTGCATACTCACCGTATGTCGGTTATCAATCAGCGCGAGGTTGGCCAGGATACGCGGCAGTTCAAGAACGCGCTTCGAGCCGCGCTTCGTGAAGATCCGGATGTTATCCTTGTTGGTGAAATGCGAGACCTGGAAACGATGCAGATGGCAGTCTCGGCTGCAGAAACCGGCCACCTTGTTTTTGCAACGCTTCATACCAACTCAGCTGCAACGTCCGTTGAGCGTATCGTTGACTCGTTCCCAGGCGACCAGCAGGGGCAGGTTCGCCTTCAGCTTTCCAACAATCTGCAGCCTATTGTCTGCCAGCAGCTACTGCCGCGAGCTGGCCAGCCAGGCCGTATCTGCGCAATGGAAATCATGAGGGCCAGTGCTGCTATCCGAAACCTCATTCGTGAGTCCAAGGCCCACCAGATTACCTCCATGATTCAGACGAGTGCGGCGATGGGTATGCAGACGATGGACCAGTGCCTTCGTGATCTCTACCTGCGCGGGTTGATTACCTATGAAGAAGCGATGACACGCGCGATGAATCAGACTGAACTGGAGAAGATGATAAGGACCATGTCGATTACGCCAGTTGGAGCCTCGCCACAAGGCGGGGGACGCTAAATTCCCAAATGGTTCAGCTTTGCCCGTTGGGGAAGTTGATTGTGTTGTTAACGGTAGGTAGTCACATCAGTTAACGAGGGCAGGAGGCAATAAATGCCTGTTTTTCAATATACGGTGAGTGATACAACTGGTAATATGAGGACTGGTACCTCCGAAGCTGAGAGCGAAGAGATCCTTACTCGTAGGCTTCAGGAGCAAGGATTTAGGGTCACCGGCGTAAAAAAGACCGGTAAGGCCAAAGGTAACGTATCGAACACTTACTTTGGCAAGGTCAAGCTTAGAGATATTTCTATCTTCTGTCGCCAGTTCTCTACTATGATTGACGCTGGTGTGTCGCTCGTTCGCTCGCTAGACGTTCTAGGAGAGCAAACCCAAAACCCCAAGCTAAAACAGATTATTCATGAAGTGCAGATTGAGGTTGAAGGCGGTGCAAACCTCTCTAAGGCGTTGGCAAAATATCCAAAAACATTCAGCAACCTCTTCATCGGCCTTATCAAAGCTGGAGAGGTCGGTGGTGTCATTGAAGAAGCCCTTCAGCGCCTTTCTACATTCCTTGAAAAGGACATGGAGCTAAAGCGGAAAATTAAATCCGCTATGACCTATCCTGTCATCGTTGTCATAGTAGCAGTCTCCATCGTTCTCGGCCTGTGTACTTTCATCGTTCCCAAGTTTATCGCACTGTTTAAAGACCTGGGTGTAAAGCAGCTACCCGCGCCAACGCAGATGCTGATGGACTTCAGCGACTTTCTCAAGAACGAATGGTATATTGGCATTCTAATTATCTTTATCGTTTATACATCCATACGACTAATTGGAAAAACGCGGATTGGTCGACGTGTAATCGATAGAATGAAACTCTCTGTACCAGTCTTCGGTCCACTTGGCCACAAGGTTATGCTAGCCCGCTTCTCGCGAACACTGGGTACGCTCCTTGTCTCTGGCGTTCCCATCCTGCAGGCGCTGGAAACCGTTGGCGACACCGTAGGTAACGTTATTCTTAGTGAAGCTATCATGAATGCTCACGCCAGAATTCGTGAGGGAGACAGGATTAACGTTCCTCTGCAAAAGAGTGGCAGGTTCCCACCAATGGTCGTGCACATGATCTCGATTGGTGAAGAGTCCGGTTCTCTCGACCACATGCTAGCCAAGATCGCTGAGTTCTACGAAGGTGAGGTTGACGCGCAACTTGCGTCGCTAACGGCCTCTATTGAGCCTATCATGATCGTGTTCCTGGGGTTGTGCGTCGGTTTCATCGTTATATCGCTGTTTCTCCCGCTCATCGCAGTCATTGCAAACCTGAGTGGTGGCGGCTAGCAAGGAACCTATGCCTGCATCCAACGGGTACTGGCTGGCAGTTAGTCTTGTTTTTGGCTTGACAGTGGGCAGTTTCCTGAACGCGGTAATCTATCGCTTAGGCAAGGAGCCGCCCCTGTCACTGCTAGAGCCGAAAACGTCTATTTGCCCTTCCTGCAGACATCCACTGCGAGCCGTTGATCTGGTACCGGTCCTCAGTTTTCTCTGGCTGAAAGGTCGCTGCCGCTACTGCAAATGCTCGATATCGTGGCGCTACTGTGGGG
>JAJZFK010000390.1 GCA_021805405.1 bacterium | reverse complement strand
TATCGATCCAGGATGGAACGGCATACGCTACCCGCCGACACCCGGACGAGACCAGATGCTCAACTGCCGCGCGCGTTCCCTTCTGCAAATCAACACGAACGTAGTCTCCGCTCCACACAACACCGTGGCCAGAGCCGATATTGACTCGTGGGAGTGGCTTGCCCGGTAGGAGACTAAGGTACTCGTCCAGCTCAACCGCAGCTGGTGGGTCCACTGCGATGACCCCATCTACAGCCCACTCCGCCCGATGATACTTACCTGGTTCCTGAAAGTGCCAACCCATCTCACAAATGGTTACGTCGTAACCTGCGGACTGAATCTGACTTCTACACGCCTCGGCGATCTGTGCATAAACAGAAGAGTGTAGGTGGTCAATCCATACCGATACGGCGTTGGTCTTTTTAGAAACAAGGGCACGCGCGTTTCGGTTGGGAGTATAGCCTAGTTCTCGCGCGGCTTGCACCACGCGATGCCGCGTTTCCGGGGAAACGTAACTCTTTTCATTCTGATTGAGCGCGCGAGAAACCGTCATGGCGGACAGGTTAAGCCGACGCGCAATATCGTAAATGGATGCAGCCATGGAAAATATAGCTTCTTTGAAATGTTATCGATAACATCATATCACAATATGGTAGCCACGTCAAGCACGTCCGTAGTACCCCTTGCTCTTACCGTAACCAGTAGCCTTAACTTCACTAAAAACCTCCGCAAGTACTAGTGGCATGTCGGCATAACTGGTGTCGTCATTGTAGGAAACGTCAGCTCCTCCCTACCTGGCTAGGGTGCCATTGTTCCGCACGTATCAATGGAGCACTAAGTTTATCAGATTATGCCGTGGACATACCGATAATTGAAGCGCCCATCTGGCGCACTATCACCCTCCGTCCAGAAACGGTTGATGTCTTCACCAACTGGTACATTGTCTACCCAGTGAAACTCAAACTGAAAATCTGGGCCGTTCTGCACGCCAATAAGGTGACGGGGAATCTCTATCACCAATTCATGCCCTCTGGTTCGATAGGATACATGGGTTTCGTGCCCATCCCTTAGTCGCCGTAAAAGGGTCGTGGTATTATTGACAACTTTTGCGTTTACCACGTAGTCATACCCCTCCCAACCGCTCTGGTCGCCATGATGCGTATTGAGAAGTAACTGCATCCAGTTGGTGTCGGTATGCACAGTAAGCGGCGCGGCAGTTTTGACGTAGAACCAGAGGTGTGTGGCATTTGCGGCGACCCTGGCTTCCACGATGTCATTGCGGCCGGTTTCATTTTTATAGTGCAGGTTTCCCCACCCCGCCCAGTCCCTATGAAGGGTATCACCTTGGGCATCAAGGTATACCGGGCCGACAGCCGGCCAATGATGCCAGGAATCGTGAAGAACCAGGTCATGGTATTGCACCGCGGGCTTTACGGTTCGCACCCCCTTGAATTTGCGAATGGCGGCTACCATCTGCAGATAATACAGGTCGCCGTAGCCACCCTTCATTGGCTGGATATCCCGGCTGAATTCCTCGTTATAGTTGTCGACAAAGAAGGAACTTCCCGGCCCGATGTGCCGGCCCATAAAGTTTGCAGAGCCTCCGGGCGGCACTACAAACCGCTGCGCTACCCACTCATTCCAGCCAGTTAGCAGGGCAAACTGCGGGTCAATCTGGAGCAATCGCTCAACTTGCAGGCCAAAGTAAATACCCTTATGCCTGTCCGATGCGAGAAACAGTTCGTTCAATGGCGGTTCCGCACCGTCATGCCAGCTGCGACCGATGTCGTTGTTTGGGTGCGAGGCTACTGCTGCTGGTGCCTGCTCTGCTACTTTCGGAGATGTGTGCCACCCATACCGTTGGGGATAGGTGTCAATCCACTCCCACTTGTCTTTTCCAGGGTCCCACGCCCAGGAATAGCGCCATGTAAAAAACTGTTGTATCTCTTCAGGCATTGGGGTACCGTTGTCCTGATGGGCCGTTACGTCACCAAGGATAAGAGGTTTTCCCTTCCATATAAACCACTGCTCCATAAACAGCCTGGGCCGATAGATGAAATCATAGAGATCCGCCACTGTTTTGGCGGTAGCCGCGTGAGTAATAAACGCAAACTTTGGTGCGGTACCGCCGTGCGCCGCAATATCTTCTGCCGCCTTGCACATTGTCACCACTTCCTGATGGTAGGTAAATGCGTTTGTAGCGTCGAGCAGCACTACGTCTACACCAGCATTGGCAAGCATGAGCAGATTGTGCCGTGCCACCCATGGGTCATCGGATCGAAAGTAGCCAATATGGGGTTCACCCCACCAGTGAAAAGCACCCTCCGGGCCATAGGCAGGGGATGCAGGATTTGCAGCAATAAGCTTGCTGTTATCGTAAGGGCCAGGCGTACCGTGCGCTCCATGCCACAGGAAATAGAATATGCCCACTGTACGATCCCTGCGCGGTGCGGGCGCATCACCACGCAGCGGAAGTGTGCGCCCCAGCGAGTCTGTGCACACCCAGGTATCACTCATCACATCGCGTAATGATGCTTGCTCGGCGGAAGTACCCGCGCCGTGCTCAGCCGTGTCAGCCGGTATTGGTGTTGAACTCGCAGTGAGCCCTCCCAGTCCCAACGATGCTGCAACGCCTAGCAGTTCCCGCCTTGTATGTTTAATTCGCATATCGCTCTCCTCCATAAACTACGGTGTAGAAGGTGTTACACTGAAACGATTAGTCGCTGCAAACCACGCATTGGCACTTAGCACTAGCCGCCGCCAGCCCTTATGGAATGCAAGAACTCGCTACTCTTAATTATTCTGCCAGCATGAAACTGTACGTAGCGTTGAATGACACCGGTGGCGAGTGCTGCCGGCCTATCAAGCGGTTTAATTTCGGTAAGTACTTTTGCACCAGCGTTGCCCAACAGGTCCATAAGCGCGATTGTTTCGGCCGACAGCGACACGGCATCCTTCAAAGCACTCGAGCATACTCTACAAACTGTACCACCGTTAGAGGCACTGAACCCGGCCGGGCCTGCATCTAGTGGCTCTTCACAGCAACAGCAGGTATCGAGGCGTGGGGCATATCCTAGCTCTGCCATCAGTCTCAACAACGTTGCGTTCATGACCGCGTCGGGCCAGCGGGCAGGCTGCTGCATCAGGTTTAGTGCATGGCATATGAGGTTGAACACAGCCGCTGCGGACTGTTCATCGTGCTCGTGCAGAAGCGCATCCACTACTTCGCAAAGGTAACATGCCCCAGCCAGCCCTGCAACAGTGGAGCGTAGACTACTATAAACTGCTGTAATCTCACACTGTGTTATAACATCAAGAGACTTCCCCGTGGCAGCGAGGACCTTGAGTCGGGTAAATGGCTCGGTTGCGCCGGAGACCTTACTCGTACCGCGCCGGGCACCCCTAATGGCAAAGTTTCTCTTGCCAAATTCGCGCGTGAGCACTGTTATACAACGGTCGTTCTCGCCTAGATCTCTACGGGCAAGAACGAGACATTCAGTGGTGTATGTAGGCATTTCAGCCAACTAACCTCGCTGGGTTTAATTTCAATAACAGCCACATCTTGTGGCTCATGTGCCGATCGAACCGTGCAGCAATCATTCTAACCGTCCACGGCAATCGCCGGTGAAACATCCTGCAGTGGGTGTCCAGTAACAAACTGGTGCTTGTATGACTGGAACTTGCGATTGAGAGCAGATAGCGCGAAGCGCTCAGCGTCCTCAATAATCACGTTCAGGTTACTGTGCCCT
>JAJZFK010000561.1 GCA_021805405.1 bacterium | reverse complement strand
ATTTGCTACGATGGGGGCGCCTGCTGGCGGCGGCGTAAATCCCTGGGGCTCTGTAACGTTTTCAAGCGATGGACCTAACAACTTTATGCCGCCGGGTCAGTCGGGCTTTGGGCCATCACAAATTTCTGGCCGCGTAAATGGCGTTGCCTATGACCCTAATAACCCCGACACTTATTACGTTGCTTCGGCTGGCGGTGGTGTGTGGAAGACCACTAATGCTGGGGTCTCATGGAAGTGTCTAAGCAACTCCTGGCCCGCACAGGCTACTGCGTGTGTCACCGTAGATCCGCATAACAGCAATGTCATTTATGTGGGTACCGGTGACATTGTATACGGAACTACCCCATTTGGTATCATGAAATCGACCGACGGCGGAGACACGTGGACGAACGAAGGAAACGCTAATTTTGGTGGATCTGTTTATACCGTTTATAAGATAAGAGTAGATCCTGATAACGACCAGATCGTTACTGCAATCGCTGGCGGAGCGATCTACCGCAGTACGGATGGAGGAACCACGTGGAGGGACGTTTATGACGTTGGTGGTACTCTACTCGATCTGCAGTATGGGCTTAGGCCAGTGGGGGCTGGAGTGGCCAGCGCGCCGCATATTTTGTTGGCTACGGGCTCGACCGTTGGCGTGCTACTGTCGGAAGACAATGGTGCTACCTGGCATGTCCTAGATAACGCCTCTACTCTCACTGCCCGTGGCGGCGGCTGCTCAATCGCCCCTTCTGCTACGCAGTTCAACACATACTACGTTCTGGATGGCGGCAACAGCGCGGTGGTTAAAGAGACATTTGATGGTTCCTTCAACGTGACCAGTGCCAACATAACAGGAACGCTTGAAAGTGCCAACTGGAGCCAGCAGTGGTATGATTATGACATACGGTGTGCAGGTGCAGGTGGTACCGATCAGCTATATGTTGGCCTGCTTGATATCTACGAATATGACGGCCAAACGAACACGAACGGGCAGCCGGTGTGGACATCGCTACTGGGAACTTATAGTGGACACGATCTGGCCCATACCGACCAACATGCCCTGGCTATAGACCCCAATGATCCGACGAATACCCACTTTCTCATTGGTAATGATGGAGGTGTCTACCAGCTTCTGGTTACGCCTGGCAAGGGGGGCGTAAACTCATTGGTGCAAGCTAGTTCGCTAAACGCGAGCCTTGACATCACTCAGTTTTATCATGTAGATGCCTATGCCGGCCAGGCCGGCTGGATATTAGGCGGCACGCAGGACAATGGCACCACGACGTCGAACGTAGGCGGCCTGAGACATACAGATGCTGCAAACTGGCTAGGGGTTGGCGGTGGTGATGGAGGCGGATGTGCCATCGATTCGCAAGACCCAAGCATAGACTACGGTACCGCCGAATACTCTAACGTCTATTACGACACCGGGTATTGGACAGGTAATGCACTGGACATTAGCCCAAATGCCGGTTACGAGAACAAGCCGTTTGTGCCCCTCATGGTTCAAGACCCCAATAACGGCAATATTATGTATACTGGTACGAATTACCTATACCGCTGGAATTACGCTACTAAGAGTTGGACTAATCATGTTGGTGGAATCAAATTCACTATAACAGGAATAATCGACGCTATAGCCGTAGCCCCATCAAACAGTAACATTGTCTACGTGGGTACATCTACCGGTAAAATATGGATGACAACCGATGGTGGCATTAACTGGAAGGTTATGGAGTATTATCCTATTCCATCGGTAGTTGAGGGCCTTAGCGTACTGTCATATAACCCTTACGATGTAGTGGCAGTAGGAGATCGTGTTGTTGCACACTGTACCAATACGCAGGTGGCATCGCCAGTGTGGACGCGTATCGATGACCATGGTGCCAACAGCCTTCCTCAAATCGACTACCATACTGTAGCGCGTAACCCTTATGATCCTTCGGAGGTGTTCTTCGTTGGTACAGACATTGGCGGTTACTACACCGTGGACGGTGGCAACAACTGGTACAATCTAAATGCTGGAACCGGATTACCATCAGCCCAGATTTCGGACATAAAGGCAGTGCTCGGTACTGGCGCGGAGGCCGGTCACGGTCTCCTTACGATCTCCACATACGGCCGTGGAGTGTATCAGACCGTATTGCACAACCTGCTCGGCACGTTAGCAATTTCACCAAATGAAGCACCAGTAGGTGGCAGTTCGTTCGTTATCACGGTTACTGGTGAGTATTTCACACCAGGTGACGTTGTTACCTGGAACGGCAAAGTTTTAACGAGCACGTATGGAACCTCAAGCTCACTTACGGCTGTGGTTCCCGCATACGACCTCAATAAGGCTGGTTCGGCCGAGATTGCTGTCAGCAATCCCAACCTGGGCACGGTCAGTAATTCGCAAATGCTGCTTATCGGCGTGGCGCGAATTATGATTAAAGCTACGGGAGTGGTGCGTAACAGCAACAGCACCGTGACTGTAACAGTGTCTGTCACCAATACCGGAACCGTTCCAATAACAGGGCTCTCGCTCATGTCGTCAACCTTAGGCGGCAAGGCGGAATCGTCGTATTCGTTGGCGAGTACGGTTGCTACAGGCGCAACCGCTACCGGCACCGTAACGTTTCCTTCAACGGTCGCGAAGGGGCGAAGTGTTCTTATCGTTCATCTGCGCTGTGCGCAGGGCACCACGGGTACAGCAGCCGTACTAAACGTTCCTTAACCTGGTCGCATGGGTTCTTTCATCGGGTATCGTAAGGAGGTACCCGATGGCTCCTCCGCGCTCGGGAGTATGGTGAGTTGCACAGCGAGAGGCGAAGTCGACCTTGCACACGTTTTACGGGATATTTGTTTACAGGGATATCTGTGGTCGTTAAATTGAGAGCTACCCGATTATTGCGTTCGCAACTGATGTCTGCATCCAGGTTACCTCTGGTATCCGGTAGAAGTTGAACGGCCCTAATTTGGTGTTCTATCCATGCGCCATTCATTAGGCCCGACATGGGATTCGTTAATTTGAGCAGGTTTGAATTGGCTGAGATGTAATATATTGACCAGGACTGAAAAATTTTAATTATGTTGGCATGATTTATGCAAATTTGGTAGTTTGGCACATCGGCTGTAGCACCAACATGCAAAACAGCGTGAGCCGTCATCACTCGGTTGTATTAAAAGCTTGGCCACAAGCCAAAGTGCTCTGTGTGCATTCTAACCATCAAAGGGAACGCATCCTATGTACCGGCAGCAACGTTTTCTCTGCGGCAATTATTTTCAGGCACTGGTTTCTGCGGGACTGCTTGCTTCAAGCGGATTAACACTGGCGGCTTCGGCACAGCCTGGGCACGCTCATGCCAATCCGTATGTATCACTCCCCGCATTGAAATCGATGCTCCACGGCAGCCTCTACTACCGTGGCTTTCAAACACCACACTATGGGCTTGGTGCGGCTTTCAACCCGTGGCGCGCACCGGGCAACCTGCTGTACCAGGATGCCAACTACCTAGTTAATCGAGTCGATGCATCTGGTACGGTTAACAACGGCGTATATACCAAGGCACTGCTTGCAAAATCTAGATTGTCCGGTGGTCCGCTGTCGCTTAATTTCGGTGCAGTGGGCGGTGGTGGTGCAAACGGTATACACGGCCCGGTGAGAGTTCCTAACCACGGATTCATTACAATGGGGGCGCCTGCTGGCGGCGGCGTAAATCCCTGGGGCTCTGTAACGTTTTCAAGCGACGGACCTAACAACT
>JAJZFK010000482.1 GCA_021805405.1 bacterium | reverse complement strand
GAAGGCGGAGGGCACAAAGCAGTCCGGAACAATGGACCACTGGCTTCAAACACTGGTGGTACTCGCAACCATCGTGCTGGCGTCGCTATCGATCGTCGGGTTAATCAGGCTGCTGTCTGCAATCCACCACACCCTGCTTCTGTTCAGCCTGGGTGGACTCCTGGCGTATGCACTCGATCCTGTGGTGGAGTGGCTGCGCAAGTTTCGTTTGCCTGCGAGTGCTCCCCTTCGTCACCGTGGTCGTTGCGTGCTAGGCATGTTTGGCGCACTAGCATTGGTTATCCTTACTTCCACCGCGATTCTAGGAGGTTTCCTTGGCCGAGAGATAAGCATGCTTAACACCGATCACCAGGTCTATCAGCAGGGTACCCAGCTTACCTCTACTACCGTACAGCGCGCCCTGGCTCAACGTACTTATGCCTGGCGCGCCCAGCGAAAGCTCGCGCAAGAGGATGCCTGGTTGACGAAACACGGAATACCGCTCCACTTGCAGTCTAACCTTCAGCATCCCGCGGTACTCGTGAAAAAGCTGAGTCAGAAGGTGACGCAGGATGCCATCCAGGTGTTTGCCGGCATAGGCAAATCGCTAGTAGAAGGCGTTCTTGTAGTGCTCATATCGCTCTATTTTATGGTGTACAGCGAGGACTTAAAACATAGACTCGTGCATGCACTGCCGGAAAACGTACGGCCGTATGCAATTAAGTGGCAGGATGACGTAAACGAGATACTTGGCGGCTTCGTACGAGGACAGCTTGTGTTGGCGCTGGTGATGGGTGTATTGGCAGGCATACTCTGCCTGGTACTCGATCTTAAATTGTGGGTATTACTCGGCCTTGTTGTTATGGTAGCCTCGCTCATTCCTGTTGTAGGGCCCTACGTGGGTGCCGTTCCCGCTCTTATGGCCGCGCTCATATCGCCTCCCCACGGCTTCTTGACGCCAGCCACCAGAGTGATAATCCTTGTACTCGCCTTTGTTGTAATCAACGAACTCGGCTCGAAAGTGCTCTATCCTCGCCTGGTTGGCAAGGCTCTTGGCCTGCATGAAGTTCTGGTGCTCTTTGTGTTGTTGGCAGGCTTTGAAGTAAGCGGCCTTACTGGCGTTCTATTTGCCGCACCGCTAACTGCCCTCGTGATTGCGACCCTACCACAGGTGATTGGCCTATGGCAGGGTACGCCACCTATGTCTATTAGCTCAATAAACGGGCAGCAGGTCCCCGAGACGAATGCGCCCCGGAGTCACGAATGATAACAGAAACTGATGAGACCTCTGCGATAGAGGCACACATTAATTCGGTGATAGAGAAGTACCGCCAGTACGTCAACCCCGGCCTAACGCGGCTGTTACAGTTTGGTGGTTTTGGTGACCTTGAAGTCTTTGCAGAAGGCTGTGTGGTGACACTTGCAAGTGGCACACAGTGCCTCGATTTTCTGGGTGGTTACGGCGTGTTTTCGCTGGGGCATAGAAACCCAGCGGTAGTTGATGCCGTAAAGCGTCAACTTGACCGCATGCCTCTTTCTACCCGGGCATACTTTCATGAGCCCCAGGCTCTGCTCTCAGAACGGCTGGCACAAGTCACGCCGGGTGAGTTGTCATACAGCTTCTACTCAAACAGCGGTGCCGAGTCCGTGGAGGCTGCGCTGAAATTCGCACGCAAAGCCACTGGCCGCACCAAATTCGTGTCCACCGAAGGCGCATACCACGGCAAAACCATGGGCAGTCTTGCTGTTACCGGCCGTGAAAAGTATCGCAAACCCTTTGGGCCTATGGTACCGGGTACCACTTTTGTGCCATTTAACTCGGCGGATGCGGTTGCCGCCGTGCTGGACGGTGACACAGCAGCGGTGATTTTAGAGACAGTTCAAGGCGAGGGCGGAATTGTTCCTGCTGTGCCAGGATACCTTGCAGATGTACGGCGCATTACGCGTGAAGCAGGTGTGCTGCTCATTGTAGACGAGGTACAGACGGGCTTGGGGCGCACAGGCCGGTTATTTGGCTGTGAACACGACGACGTGCAGCCGGATATTATGACTCTTGCGAAAGCACTTGGCGGCGGCGTTATGCCTATTGGTGCAACGGTGTTCACACAGGAAGTTTGTGACGCTGTTTTTGGCGAGAACCCATACATTCATACTAGCACGTTTGGTGGTAATCAGTTAGCGTGCGCTGCGGGCCTCGCAGCCTTGCAGGTAACCGTAGATGACGAGTTGTCCGCCCGTTCCGTACGGAGCGGAGCCCGACTGATGGCCGGGCTGCGCAGTGCGGTTAGTCACGCGCCTGGCGTTCTTAAGGAGGTACGCGGGTTGGGGCTCATGGTGGGCGTTGAGTTTGCAGTACAGGATGTAGCTGAACTCACAATCAACGGGATGGCGCGTCGGGGCGTAATTGCCGGGTATACACTGAACAATCCCAAGGTTATCCGGTTTGAGCCTCCTCTCATTGTGAGTGACAGCCAACTTGATCAGGCAGTAAATGCCTTTGGTGAATCCGTTAACGAAGCAGTCTCGCTGCTACAGGACATCGAATAGACAGTAGCTCGCGCTCCATGTGTTGCTATTACAGATAATATGTCAATTTCGCAACGATATTTACAAACTGGCAGGAATCTGGTTGATAATGGTCTAATATTACGTGGTAACCTTCTTGTTACACGGGAGTAACACATGCCGCGCACTTATAAACCCATTCGCGCATTGGTCGTCACTGTCATCCTTGCTGCGGTTGCTAGTACTCGCGTACTGGCCGTGGGCTCTGGGCCAACTTTCCCAACATCCCGCAACCTGCCGGCCTTCCTTGCAGGGGGAGACATCTCGCTGCTAACCCTTGAAGAGCAGCACGGACAGGTTTATAGGTGGCACGGAACGGCACTGCCTGCATTGCAGATCTTCAAGAATGCTGGCTGGAACTGTTTGAGGCTCAGGCTATGGGTACACCCCACTAAGCAGGGCATTTTCGTGAATGACCTCGCCTATACCGAAGCGCTTGGTAGACGAATTAAACAGGCTGGCTTTTACTTTGTGCTCGATTTGCACTACTCCGATACGTGGGCCGATCCTGGCCACCAGCTTGTACCAGCAGCATGGCAGCAACTCAATATCAAGCAGCTATCCAGCAAGGTGTTCACCTATACCAGCAAGGTTATATCGGCATTAAAGGCAGCAGGTGCCATGCCAGATATGGTGGCGGTAGGTAACGAAATATCACCGGGAATGATGTGGCCGCTTGGGCGTATCACCAAGGGGGAAGGCGGGTTTGCACACCTGGCAGAGCTCTTAAAGGCTGGTATAGCTGGAGTACGGGCAGGTAGCGGCGCTAGCCCTTCGCCGCTTATCATGATTCACCTGGATAGAGGTGGTGATTGGCCCACAACGCGCTGGTTTTTTGATAGGTGCGCAAAGTATGGCGTTAATTATGACGTCATCGGTGAGAGCTTTTATCCTATATTCCAGGGTACATTACAGGCGCTTAAGAACACCCTGGATCACGCTGCTGCAAGGTTTCATAGACCTGTGATAGTGGCAGAAACTGGGTATGCATACGAGGATGACGGCCGCATGCCCGTAGCGGGGGTTAACTATCCCAAAACGCCTGATGGGCAGGCTCAATTCCTCTCAGATCTCGTGAAGGTTGTAAAATCTACGCCTGATAGCCTTGGCCGTGGAATTATCTACTGGGCACCCGAATGGATTCCTATGCGCGGTTTGGATGGCTCCTGGCATGGCTTAACCCTTTTCGATGATGGTGGGGATGCACTGCCCGGCCTCGATGTTTTGGGCCAGGCCGCGTCGCCACACGCTCCTATAAAGTAGATATAAGTGAACCAGACTACCAGATTAAATTTACCCGCAACGCTCATTGGCCTTCTAGCAGCAACTGGGCTGCTGAGTGGTTGTGCAAGCAATCCTGCTGTTAATGCTCCGCCGCTAACGGCGCAGGAAGCTACCCAGCCTGCTAAGGGCACTATTACCGTGTGGAGCTGGAATATTGCCGCCAAGGCGCTGCAGGATATTTCGCCGTCATTTCAGCAAATGAACCCGGGCGCGCACGTAAACGTGGATATAACCGGCGCTAGTATGCAGACCCGCTTTATGCTGTCGCTCGCAGCAGATGTTGGCGCACCCGATGTTTCGCAGCTGCAGATAACCGATGCGCCCCACTATATGGCAACAGGTAAACTCGCTGATCTCACCGCGGTAGCCGCCAAATATCAGTCTAAGTTTCCAGCGAGCAGGTGGGCAGAATGTGTGATGAACGGTCATGTTTACGCCATTCCGTGGGACCTCGGGCCGGTTGCAATCTTCTACAAACGTAACATCTTCAAAGAATATAACATCAATCCATCCTCCATTCATACGTGGGCAGATTACATTGCGGCTGGCAAAAAGATCGTTGCGTTATCTCATGGCAAAACCAAGATGCTGGCCCTGGGCATCTCCGGTTTAGCGGATATGTTCGAGATCTTTTTACAGCAGACGCACGGGCAGGTGTTTGACGACTCGGGTAGAATCGCTGTCAACTCACCTCAGGCACACGAAGCGTTGCAGATGATGCGTCAGATTCATGCAGCTGGTATCACCAGCGATATCAATGCCTACAGCCAGGAGTGGATGGCAGGGTTTAATGATAGCTCACTTGCCACATACCCAGGTGCTGTTTGGCTTGGCGGCATAATTAAGGACTCCCAAACCCACTATGACACCAGCACTACAAAATGGGGAGTGTTTCGCCTGCCCGCCATTCAGCGAGGAGGAGTGCACGTTGCCAACCTTGGCGGCTCGGTACTTGTGATTCCCAAACAGTGCGCCAACAAGACAGCAGCCTGGGCATTTGTGAAATATGCGCTGTGCACGAAAGCTGGCCAACTCATGCAGTATGAGAAGGAGAGTCTCTACCCCTCCTATATGCCCGCCCTTAAATCGCACGTGATGGACAGACCAGATCCATTTTTTGGAGGACAGCCAGTGGGTAGACTGTTTGCTACGGATGTACAAAAGATATGGCGGATTAACCGTACTGCCAACTGGGCGGAAGCGGAAAGCTACATTCAACAGGACCTTAGCCAGTGGGCCGCGGCCGGCATGCCGCATAACCACCTGCTCGCCAACCTTGCGTTAAGCCTGCATCAACGTCTGGATGTACCACTGGCACCAACTGCTCCAACATCCACCACGTCTTCGGCGGTGCAACAATGAGTGCGAGTATCACGCGTAAGCGGCAGGGGACAGACGGCTCGGTTGGCAGTTCAACCTGGCAGCAACTGTGGAAGTACCGGCACTTCTACCTCTTCGTCTCACCTTTTTTTATTCTATTCTCCATTTTCGGCCTCTATCCACTTCTGTTCTCACTGTTCCTCAGCTTTACGAAATGGGATGGCATCACGGCTATTCATTGGGCGGGGCTCTATAACTTCCAGCTTATGATTCACGATGAGCTTCTATGGCGCTCGCTTTGGAATACACTCGTAATTGGCCTACTCTACATTCCACCAATGCTTATCCTCGCCTTTCTCTTTGCCCAGATTTTAAACAGTCAGTGGCTCAAGTTCAAATCGCTCTACCGTGCCGCGTTCTTTCTCCCCGCTGTTACGCCGATGGTCGTTATTGCTGTCGTTTTTTCGCTTATCTTCAGCTCAGAACGAGGTGTCCTAAACTACCTGCTTTTGGGATTTAACCACGTTCTTCCGATTTTTCACTTCAAGGCAATCCACTGGCTAGATAGCGAAAACTGGTCAAAAGTATCCGTGGCGATACTGGTAGTGTGGCGATGGACCGGGTACAACATGGTGCTCATGTTAGCTGGGCTACAGGCGATACCCATAGATTACTATGAGGCCGCCCAGCTTGATGGTGCCAGCCCGCTACAGAGTATGCGGCATGTTACGTGGCCACTTCTTCAGCCAGTCTTCCGCTTCTGTCTGTTATTGTCGTTGTTAGGCACACTCTATATGTTTGATGAAGTATTTGTGCTTACCAACGGAGGCCCGGGCACGTCGTCTACCAACTTTGGGTTGTACCTCTTTAACCTGTCGTTTACGGATTTCAAATTTGGCTATGCGTCATGTGTTGCTTACAGCGTCGCAATCTTCGTTTTTGGCGCGTCTCTCGCTATAAATCGCCTGAACCGACGCAACTCGGAGGCGTCATAGCTGATGACATCTGCACGTAAACCTGGCCAACTTGCCTTGCGTATGGTGACCTACGTCGTTCTTAGCGGCCTGGCGGTCATCTTCGTTTTTCCGTTTTACTGGCTGCTGTCGGCATCGTTCAAAACGCAGGCACAGATCTTTGTTACGCCGCCGCACTGGATTCCTTCTCACCTGTTGTGGTCAAACTATGGCGAGCTGTTCAATGAGACGAACATTCTAAGAGCCTTCTTTAATTCCGTGGTTACGTCATCCGGCAGCGTACTCCTGTCGCTATTTCTCTGTTCCCTGGGTGGGTATGCATTTGCAAAGTACCCCATGGCACCCGGCAACAATCGTATGTTTGCCTTTGTACTTGGAACAATGCTGATACCCGGTGCTGTTACGCTAATCCCGACATTTGAAATCCTGGTGCATATTCACTGGATAAACACCTACTGGGCACTCATCGTGCCCGGTGCTGTAGGAGCATTTGGCATCTTCTGGATGCGCCAGTATATGACAGCCAACCTGCCAGACGACCTGTTAGCGGCCGCGCGAATTGACGGATGCAGTGAGTTTGGCATCTACTGGCGTATCGCAGTGCCTATTGCCCAGCCGGCTCTTGCCGCGCTAGGTATTATGAATTTAATAGGCAGCTGGAACAACCTTATGTGGGCCTTTATCGTCTTGCGCACGCCGTCTATGTACACACTGCCGCTCGTGATCTACCTTATGCAGGGCGAAATGAGCACGCCGTGGGGCATGCTTATGGCCGGTGGTGTGCTCACGGTTCTGCCGCTTGTTATCGCTTTCCTGCTGTTTCAAAAGCAGTTTGTTGCGGGTATCACGGCAGGGGCAGTGAAGCAGTAGGAGAGTGACTACCTTCAAGGCGTAATTACCAGGGGATTGCCCATCGCTAATAAGAGGCCGTGAATTATGAGCCACGGATGTGGTGGGTTCCCTGGTATCCACACATCTGGCTCAACAACGGTCGTTACCCCATTGGCTCTTGCGTACCGCCCGCGAAGCAACCCTCCAGTAATCGCCTGCGTTCCTACTGCTATGACTACTTTTGGTTCCGCCATGGCGTCCAGGCACAGGCGCAATGGTTGCTGCATAGCCAGCGGTACCGGGCCGCCTATCAGTAGCGCGTCGGCAAATCGCGGGGATGCCGTAAACTGTATTCCGAATCGACCTACGTCAAAGATTGGATTTTGGCATGCACCAACTTCCATGTCGGTAGCGTTATCGCCAGTGGATACATAGCGCACCACCATCGAATTCCTGAACGGTGATTTACTCGCTAGTACGGGAACGGGAACTATGTCACCAGATTTAAGAACGAGGTCATCGCGCCGGGTAACCGCGCGCCGCGTGCTACGCGACACAGTGATGGTACCAGTGGGGCACACGTCAGTGCACCTACCGCAGGCAATGCACGCTCCCAAGTCTAGTGTTACATGCGGCTCCCGATCCTGCTGCAGCACGATAGCACTAGCTACGCATTCCTCTGCACAAAGGGTACAGCCCTCTGTATGGTGGCACGGTGAATCCGTCAGTATTGGTAATCCTCTGTTATCGTCCGACAGATCCGCCAGCAGGTTGCGGTTGGTTTGAACAGGAGTTTGGAGGTATTTGATGAGAGATGGAATCAATGTTTTACTCCGTGATTACAGATCTGTACCGCTATAAGACAGGCTAAAACTCTTGTTGCATAGTGGGAAATCTGACAGCAGCCTGCCGCGGACTGAGACGGCGAGCGCAGTCCAGTTATTGAAACTTGGATCCTTAATCTTGTAACGAGCTATCCGCCCGGTTTCATCAGTCTGTACGAGGTGAATGAGTTCTCCCCGCCACGCCTCCACAATTCCTATACCCGTAGCGTTCGCCGGAAGCCGGGTTATGCACGATGGCTGCTTCACGACAGCGATACCCGTGAGGAGTGCTTCTGCAAGGCGCACACTGGTTGCCAATTCATGTGCGCGTACACGTGCCCTTGCGAGAACATCACCTTCATTCCATATCGCTATGGGCCACTCGATACACTCGTATTCCGGGGTGGGAAGAGCCTTACGTACATCGTAATCTATCCCGCTAGCTCTCGCTGCTGGGCCAACAAGTCCAAACTCGCGCGCAAGGGATGGCTTCATAATGCCCATTCCTTCCATTCGCTCAATGGCCCCGGCATTATCCATTAGCAACGGTAAAGTTAACCGCAACTGCAAACCCACTTCGGTCAATCGAGAAGCCGCTTCAGTTAGCACAGCGGCATCTGGAAGCCCGCGTTGATAGAACGGTGCAAGGAACCCTGTCATAAAGCGGGAGCCCGTAAGCAGTTCTGCTATGCCAAGCACCGCCGCACGCAGAACACCGAACGCGGAACTGCCTGCACCAAAGCCGATATCGGCACAAATACCAGCGAGATCTCCGATGTGGCAGGCTATTCGTTCAATCTCTACACACGCGGCTCGAAGGCGTCTCACAGATTCGCTTACGGTCACCCCGCAGAGGCTCTCCATGGCGAAGGCGTGCGCGACGGCGTTACCTGCAGAGGTATCGCTAGAGGCTGCTTCCACCACGTACCGTGCGCTTTGCCAACTACACTGCGTTAGGTGCTCTTCTACACCACGATGAACAAAACCGAGGCGAATTTCAAGGTTCTCTATCACTTCGCCAAGGCAGCTAAAGCGGAAGTGCCCAGGTTCAATTACTCCGGCGTGAACCGGACCAACAGGCACTTCGTAAACGCCGTTACCCTGTACCACAGTGAAGCGATAGGGAACCCGCCGTGAGCGCATTCGCGAGGTAGGAAGACTGGCGCCAGCGGCTAGTGGAAAGAAATTATCGGGAAAAGAATCATGCATTACGAGGCTTTTCATGCGTGGATGACCGATTGGTCTCAACCCCCACATATCGGCAATTTCCCGCTCAAACCAGTGCGCCTGAGGTATATCCGGAGTAAGCGAAGAGTAGGTTACCGCATCGTGAGGTAGCAGCGAATTAATTATGCGTACCGAATGACCTAGCGGTGAGATAATTACAGTCAATAACTCATGACCATCGCTCGTGGCCGAAGCGGTTAATAGCCCTAGCCTGTTGCCATCCTGAATCTCTGTTTTCAGGCGGGCGCGCAGCTGAATTATAGGTACCTCTTCTGCAGCAAATGGCCCCGCAGGCTTAAAGTGATTTTGGATCATGGGCTCAACCTTGCAAATGCGCTTACCACGCTTGTTGGCACGAGTATTCCAAACCAGAGTGCAATTAGCAGCAGGAGTATAGGTGCAGCTACGCCGCGCCATCTGCGCGCAAACTGCTGTGGCAGTATTTCCCTACCTGCAGGAGGATCGCCAAATACGATGCCGCAGGCATGAATACTCAGCGCGATGAACCCACAGGTAATGCTAACCAGAAGGACTCCTGCTGCGATTGGTTCATGGGCAGCGACGGACGCCGCCAATATATGCCACTCCGATAAAAAGCTTCCAAATGGCGGAGTACCGGCTACAGCTGCGATGCCCGCTAGCAGCACGACTGCGCGAACAGGTGATATCGTAATGAGCCCGCGAAGACGCTCCAGTCTCGTCGTTCCGTAAATCTGCTTGGTATCGACGTAGAGTAGAAAGAGGGCAGTCTTGGTTACGCTGTGACAGATAGCCTGCAAACAGAAGCCACCCACACTTCCTAAACTTATCGCAACTGCCATAATGCCCATGTTCTCCATGCTGCTATAGGCCAGCATGCGACCGGCATCGCGTTGGCGCACCAGAAAGAGCGCGGCAACGGCTGTTGTGAGAACGCCCATGGGCAGGAGTGTTACACGTACAAACGAGCCCTGCCCCGCCGCAAGCATGATACCGGAAACCCGAAGAAGAGCCAGCATTGCGCCATTACCTAAGGCACCTGCTAGCATGGCGGCACCGGGTGCGGGGCTTTCGCTATAGGCATCTGGCTGCCAGAACTGCAACGGAAACAGGCCCGCCTTGGTACCGTAGCCCAACAGTAGGAATACATATCCAAAGCGAAGAAGTGCAGGAGGCATCTGTGCCGCTGTTCGCGTCAATACGGCCAAGGAGAGCGAACCAACCTGTGGCAGCGCATGTTGCGATGCTGCAAAAACGAGCGCCGTACCAAAGAAGGCGAATGCAATTCCTACGCTGCAGATAATGAGGTACTTCCACGCCGCCTCTAGCGATGGGCCAGAGCGCGTTGAATAGACGAGTGGTGCCGAAGCCAGAGTAGACGCTTCTACTGCAATCCAGAGGTAACCAAGGTTATCGGCGATAGCGATGCCGTACATGCAGAGCATTACTGCCATTGTGCATAGGTAGAATTCTCGAATAACCCGTGGATTAGGTGGCGTACCTCCCAGCAGTTCGCGGGCGAAATAGCCAGATGAGTGCTCCACGACTGCTGCCGTAACTATCGTCGTGAGCAGAATGAAAATCGCCGCTGTAGGATCTAAGGCGATGCCTGGCCAAGGGTGAACCGGCGCGTGGTGCTCGAATATGACTGGTATGCATACGTAAGATGCCACCACGCACTGCAGCCACAACATGCGCGCCGTTACCCTGGCGAGCATATCCACGCGTACTTTCACTGCGGCAGCCCCCGCAATGAGCGGCAATAGACCAAGTGCTAAAACGTGTAACGCTTGTGGTATATTCATGCCGATTCGCACCTGCGAAGGACGCCTGCTGCGGGATTTCGCGCAAGCGGACGATGGTTTGTTATCATTTGCGTGGGTGGTTCAACCTCAGAATATCGATGTGTTCAAAGGAATCACTAATCTGAAATGTGAGAACTCCTGCGATCATCGTACCAGCCATAATGTCGAGTAATACCCCCAGCTCCACCAGAAGAGGCAGTGAATGCGGTATGGTTACCGTGAAATAGAACATGCCATTTTCTAATACAAGAAAGCCAATAATCTGACTGATTGCGAGGCGCCGCGAAACCATAAGAATCATGCCAACCAGGATTACGCCAATAGCCGGGAGCGCGCCTGGTGGTACGGATGCCCGAAACGGATGAAACAGGTAGAGACCGCCCACTGCAGCGGCGCATACCAGCAGCAACAGCGGCGAGGCCAATAGAGAGCCAACGTCCTTACGGCAGCCTACAACATGGGTGAGGTAAGAAAGGTAGAGCGGTGCCGCAATTCCCTTAAGCACAAGTACGCCTGCGCCCGCCATGATAAGCGCTGTCTCGTGATGCGCGATCCCTACAAGGATTGCAAGAACGCCTACCGCAACAGTCTGCAGGGCGTACAATGTAAGCTTAGTGCTAATCGCGGATAAGCCTACCATCCACATGCCCGATATTAGCAACAGGTTACCGAGTAACGAATCTAAGGTGTTCACAATATCGTCTATCCTCTCAGTGCCGCCAACAGGCACGCAACCAGGGAGAATGCAAGGCCGAATGTGAGCAAATCTGGAAGTTTTCGCCAGTGCAGCCTCACCAGAAAAACGTCCATAACAGCTGCTGCAACCACCATTGCGATAGTAAGGCCAAAAGTACCGCTAACTCTGGCTATTGATGACTTAATTGCCATTTCATTCAAGATGAACTGGGAAATGAGGCCATAAAGGACTGTTAACTTTAATGCGGACTGGTACTCAACAAGAGCGAGACGTGGCCCACTGTATTCCAACATTTGGGCCTCATGTATCATCGTCAATTCCAGGTGGGTAGTAGGGTCTTCCACAGGCATGCGACTTGTCTCCACCGCTGCTGCAAGCCATATTGCGGCCGCTGCTAGTGGCATTACGTAAGCAGAGCCGCCTCGACCATTAGCAGGTTGGCATAGTGCATTTAATGTGAGGTTGCCTTCATAGATAGCGCCAGCCGCAAGTGCCAGAACAAGCGTGGGTTCCACAAGAATGGATAGCGCAGATTCGCGGCTGGCGCCCAGCCCGCCAAACGCAGTGCCGGTATCTAGCGCTGCGAGCCCTGAAGCCATTCTTGCTGCAGCGAGCAGGAACACAAATAGAACCAGGTCACCAGAGATGGGTGCTGCAAGACCGCTCCACGGGGTTACCAATGCGAGGATAAGCAGGGCGGCTAGGCTCGCTGCTGGTGCACCTCTAAATAGGGGACCGGTCTCCTCGCTGACAACTGCCGATTTTCTAGTGAGCCGCATAAAGTCGTAGAATGGCTGAAAGATGCGTGGTCCCTTGCGCTTTTGGAGACGTGAACGGGTCGCGCGCAGTATCCCGATGAGCAATAGAGGTAATAGCACGATCTCGCACGTTACTATTGCCATTCGCACAAGGTAGATTGACATCAACGGTAACGTCCTGCAATACCAAGCAGCAATAATAGGGTTGCGAACATGGTCAAGAGGTAAATATGTATGCTGCCAGTTTGCAGCCTGGAGATAAGCTCACCAAGGCGTCCAATTGTGCGCACCAGCGGTTCGTAAACGCGCGACTCCAGTGTCGCTTCCGAATGTGTCTCTACCGTGATCTGTTCGGGAAACAACCTTGGGCTGGTTCCATCGAATTGTACATCGATGGCATAGCGGTAGATACTTCCAAACATGCGGGCAATGGGCTGGGCAAAACTCTCGGCAGTCGCCTGCATGCGCACAGAAAGACCCCCAGCGCCACAATCCCACGCGGGAACGCGGCTATCTGCCTGGTTGTGATCGCGCCGCTGCAACCACGCCAGCAGCAGGCCTGTCGTCGTTACCATGAGCAGTACAAGCTCTGCTGTTGGTAAAGTCCAGACGGCGGGTAGCAAACTACTTCGACCCATTCCGCGAGCAAGGATAGTAGTAATCTGTGGAGCACCAAGCCCTACAACTACAGTGAGTAGGGAAAGTGTCCCCATTCCCGCCTGCATAGAGCGGGTGCATTCGTGGGCCTTCTCGGCTGCTCGTGATCGCGCTCTACCTAAAAATATAACGCCTGTAAAGCGTATGCAGGTTGTCATGGCGAGCGCTCCTACAAGACTGAGCCAGCCCAGGAGCAACAGGGCACCCATTCGTAGTTCAGGTTGCACAGCATGAATGGCAATAAGAAGTGAACCATGAAATAGCATCCACTCAGTTGCAAACCCCGCGAACGGCGGTAGAGAGCAAAACGATGCGGCAGCAACAAGGGTATTGAGAAATGTTCGCGGCATCCTTCGGCCCAGTCCACCCAGTCGGTCAATATCGTGGCAGTCTGCCGTCTCGTCCACCGCTCCAGCGGAGAGGAATAACACGGACTTGAATAGGGCATGGCTTAAAACACCAAATAGCGCTGCCGTAAGCAGTACCATGGCCGCATATGGATCTCCAAATAAGGATGCCGTCATGCTTAGGCCTATTGCGACGGTAATGATACCGACGTTTTCAACGGTGCTATAGGCTAGCAGGCGCTTAAGATCGCGCTGAAGCAGCGTAAAGAGCACCCCCCAAAACGCGGTAACCACGCCAAGTGCTAGTAAAAGGAAGGCTGCAACTGCGCTGTGAAGAGCGCTACTCACGATGAAAAACCGAATGAGCGCATAGAGTGCTGTTTTCACCATGACGCCGCTCATGAGTGCCGATACTGGAGCCGGTGCTGCTGGATGCGCTGCGGGCAGCCAAAGGTGGAACGGCCAGCAACCAGCCTTGATGACTAGGCCAACAACCAGCAGGACCGCTGGGCCAGTCGCAATCGTGCCGGAAAGGTGCCATGAGGCAAATTGCCAGGAGTGCGTTATAGCGTGAATCCATAGAAATGCACCTGCAACGAATAGCGTGCTAATGCGTGTTGCCCCAATATAGATGAGCCCTGCGCTTCGTGTAGCACGCTCCCTGTGATTGGTAAATACCAGCATCGCGGAGCAAACAGCCATGAGCTCCCAGCAGATCAGAAATGTTATTGCGTTGTCAGATGTAATCACACCGCACATTGCTACAAGCAGGCCCGCCAACGACGCCCAGAACAGGCGCATGTCTGGTGCCGTTTTCAGTAGTCGCATATATGAGGAAGTAAATAATGCGCTTGCAAAAGTACAAACGGCTAACGTGGCTAAAAACCACGCGGATAGCCAGTCAAATCGGAATGATGCTGAAACGACTGTAAGGCAGAATGGAAGCGGAAGAGAACGGACTGCGGGATGATTAAACGTGCTCACAGCGCACCATAGGCAGGAAACGGCACCCAGCATCACGGCACCGGCTGGTGCCTGGTAGCGATCGCGCGGTTCCCTAAAGAACGGGTAGATGGCGGCAAAGAGCCAGCATACCAACGTTATTACAACCGGTAGGCTAGGCGATAACTGTGCCATTATTCTTTTTGGGTTACCTTACCTACACCTGGCGTTTCCTGGTGGATTTCAGCAAGCATACCCACGGATTCGTTCAACTCCTCCATGAAATAGACTCGCATAAGGTCAAGCACCTCCACTAGCCTGAGGTTCTTAAGAGAATAGAAGACCTGATTACCTTCTTTGCGGTTAATGACGATATGGTGTGCTCGCAACACCGAAAGATGCTGCGATGCGTTAGCTTGCTCTACCTCCAGCCGCTCAAGAATGGCACCTGCGGAAATCTCTCCGTCGCGCAAAATGTCTATAATCGCAATACGCGTTGGATGCGAAAGCGCTTGAAAAATGGACGCTTTGAATTTGCGGAGTGCTGACTGCATGAGACTATCCCCTGACGTATCACGATCGAGTACTTGTAATTTATATATATTATGGCATATTCGTAATTGCGAATGTATATATTCTGCATTATTTGTTTTGGTTGCTTTGTGCTCCGCATCAAATAGAGCGGGGGCGTCTCGCCCCCGATGCTATTCACCAGCTTTGCGGTGGCACTCACGTGGTATCAGCTCTCTCCGCCCCTACGGGCCACCAGCAGCCCCAAATCGCCCTAAATCTGACCTTATTGACTCCTCCGCTGCTGCGCAGGCCACTGGTTTGTTGGCACTGCTTACGGCGAAGAGACTCCTCCCCGGCCCTACGGGCCACCCCTCCTCCGGGCACTCGCTACGCT
>JAJZFK010000274.1:9353-15122 GCA_021805405.1 bacterium | reverse complement strand
TACGCACAGGGATCTGCGTAGTGATGGCATCGAGGTCATGGCGAGTGGGGTGCTCTGGTACATCCATCCGGTTTTGATCATATCTCGCGCCCAACAGTACTTTGGCATATGGATTGGCGCGCAATGAATCATTCAGTTTATCAACAATATTTTTAAGACATGTTACACCGGGATAGCTCAAATCAGCCTGAGACAGTTTTAGCCCCAAATCGAGAATATGCATGTGGCAATCGTAAAAGCCAGGCAATACTATGCGACCGTTAACGTTGATTACTTTGGTGTGCGGACCTCGCAAATTAAGCACCTGCGATTCGGTTCCAACCGCCATAAGGCGACCGTTACGATCGACTGCAAGAGCTTGTGCAATGGTGCCGGCCTGTGTGTGAATGCGTGCGTTGATTATAATAGTAATGGCGTTCGCCATATGTTACAGCCTTACTTGCTTTCCGGCTAGCATTGTAAAGCGGGGCCGGGATTTTAGGGTCATGCCATGAAACGGTGTATTGTGTGATTTCGACTGCACTTGTTCCCGGTCGACAATCCACTCAACTTCGAGATCAAAAACGGCGATGTCTGCGAGTGCGCCGACCTTCAACGTACCGGCGCCATCCGGGAGGTTAAGTATACGTGCAGGTTCAACTGCCATCATTTCGATTGCCCGGCCGAGTGTCATTAATCCTGGTTGCACCAAAGTGGTGTAAACGAGGGGGAAGGATGTTTCCAGCCCCAGGATTCCAAATGGAGCCGCATCGAATTCAATCTGCTTCTCGTAGTCTGCGTGTGGCGCGTGATCGGTCACTATGCACTGAATGGTGCCATCTAAAAGGGCCGCTTTAACTGCATTGGCATGGAACTGTGATCGAAGAGGCGGGTTCATTTTGGCATGAGTATTGTAGCTCGCGCATGCCTCATCGGTAAGGACCCAGTGATGAGGACATGCTTCGCCGGTAACGTTTAAGCCAGCTGTACGAGCTGCGCCAAGCAGATCGCACGTACCTTTGGTAGAGATATGTAGAAGGTGAAGGTGGCAACCGGTTAGCTCACTTAGGGCAATGTTGCGAGCAACGGCAATATCCTCGGCACAGGCGGGCATACCTGGTAGACCCATGCTGGTTGCAACGATCCCTTCGTTCATGCTTCCGCCATGCGTAAGGCTTTTATCCTCGTTATGGGTAAGCAGCGGCATACCCAGCATAGCGCAGTATTCCATGCAGCGACGTACTGTAGCGGCATTCTGTAGTGGGAAGGCGTCGTCTGAAACGGCTACCGCCCCAGCAGCTTTAAGTTCCGCCACCTCCGTGAGCGTGTCACCGCCCATGCCCCTGGTTGCTGCCGCAATGGGATGAACGCGCGTGAAGCCGGCACGATGCGATTGCTGGATTATATAGCTCACGACAGCTGCCGTATCAATTGCGGGATTGGTATTTGGCATGCAGCAGACGCGCGTAAAGCCGCCAGCCGCAGCTGCACGACTACCAGATACTATGTCTTCCTTGTACTCAAAGCCAGGTTCTCGCAAGTGAACATGTATGTCGATTAATCCTGGAGTAACCACCATACCTGCCACTGAAACAACCTCTGCCTCGGCAGTGCATGTGCCTGGATTGTAAAAGCCCGCAATTCGGCCATCCACAATGAGAATATCAGCAAGGCTATCCATATTCTGCGAGGGGTCTACTACTCGACCACCGGAAACTAGTAACTTCAATCGCTCTCTCCTAGGCATCCACTACTGGGGGTAAATTGGCACCCATAAGGGTGTAGAGTGCTGCCATTCTCACTGCAATTCCGTTTGAAATCTGCTCCTCAACTGCGCAATTCACGCCATATTTTCCATCCGCAACGTCCGCCGATATCTCAACACCTCGGTTCATTGGTCCAGGGTGAAGAACGAGAACGTCTGGCTTTGCGTTTGCAAGCGATGTATGGTTGATACCAAAAAGGCGCGAATATTCGCGTAGGCTAGGCAGTAGACCAGACTCCTGCCGCTCCGTTTGCAGCCGCAGTACATTAACCACGTCTGCTCCTTCCAGGCCCTCTGCGAGGTTAGTATGAACAGTAACCGGCAGGTGGTGAGCATCGTTGGGCATTAGAGTGGTAGGTCCCACTAACCTTACCGTTGCCCCCATCGTGGTAAGGCCCCAAATGTTTGACCGCGCCACCCGGCTGTGTGTGATATCGCCTACAATAGCAACCACAGTGCCGGCCAGGTCACCTTTCACCTGACGAATGGTTAGCATATCGAGCAGGCCCTGAGTTGGATGTTCGTGCCTACCATCACCAGCATTTATTACTGGTACGTGCAGGGTATTTGCTGCAAAATGGGCAGCCCCAGACATTGGATGCCGGATAACTACGCAGTCTGCTTTCAATGCCTGCAAGGTTTGCAGCGTATCCTTAAGACTTTCACCCTTGGCAACTGAAGACTGCCCAACAGCAATGTTGATGGCTTCAGCGCTCATGATCTTGGCTGCCATTTCAAACGAGGTGCGCGTCCTGGTTGAATTTTCGTAGAAAAGCGTTATGACTGCTTTACCACGCAAGGTTGGAACCTTTTTGACGGGTCTATCTACAATTTCACGAAAAGCTAGTGCTGTATCAAGTAGCATCTGCAGTTCTGCAGCGGGCATGTTTTGTAGGCCCAGTAGGTGTCTCATAATGGGTATCTAATCCTGCCGCCGACTAAGATATACTTCGTCGTTGCCATCATGCTCCACGAGCTGTACATTCACTCGTTCTGAGCGGGAGGTAGGCACATTTTTTCCAACAAAATCAGCTCGTATTGGGAGTTCTCGATGACCACGGTCTAGAAGGACAGCAAGCAGGATAGATGCTGGTCTGCCGATGTCTAAAAGGGCGGTTATCGCAGCACGCACGGATCTGCCCGTAAACAATACATCATCAACCAGGACAATATGCTTACCTGTCACATCAAACGTGATGCTGGACGGTAGCGGAGTACGCTTGTCGGAAGGGGACGATTGATAGTCATCGCGATAAAGCCCAATATCGAGAAAACCGCTGGGGACCGTGGTGCCTTCAATCTTTTGTAGGTTTGCAACAATTCTTTCTGCAAGTACAGCGCCACGGGTTAGAATGCCAACTACAGCTAGATCGGCGATGCCTCGATTTTGCTCGAGTATCTCGTGAGATATTCTCGTGAGAGAACGCCGTATCTCATCGGCATCCATCACCACTACTGGTGGATTTTCACTGGCTGTCATTGTAACGTCCTTAAAACAAAATGCCTCTTAGCGCCCAATTTGCAGGGTACCAGAGGCCAGTTGTAAGGATATGTGCCAGTTTTATAAGTTTAGAGATGTCACCGAAACACCATCATCTTAACTTTGCTAGCACATTCACCCTTGCAGGTCTCTCTGGACTCGCTTAAAAGGCGAACATATTAGAAGATAGTAGCACACCATGAGCCGTATAGTCAATGGTGACAATGAAACGCATATCCTGATAATAACAGACGACTGGATACGCCACCACATCACGAGGAAACGGACGATGCCGTTTGGTATTTGATTCCGCGCTGATGGGGCATGCATTCGCGCTGCCCCAGCAAGTATGCACGTTTAACCTTCGGCGGGATGCGTAGAAGGATGCGCAATGGTTATACGCTCCCCCTCCTTAAGTGAGTCAGACGGATCCGTGATAATGGTAACACCAGCCTGAATACCCTTGACAATCTGTATCACCTTGCCAAGGTCTCTGCCCACCGTTACAGGTACAAAATGGACAGTATTGTCGGCAGTAATTGTTGCAACCCGGGTACCATCGGAATCAAAGATCAGAGCATTGCCTGGTATCTGTAAATACCCTCCACTTTTCGGTAATTTAAAGTGTACTTCCGCATACATTCCGGAATGGAGGAGGCCCATTTTGTTGGGAAGATGAACTTCAGCTAACAGAGTGCGCGAAGCAGGATCGAGTGCACCGGCTGTGGAAAATAGCACGCCGTGAAAAGCCCTGCCAGGCAGTTCGGCTACAGAAACCGTGATTGGCATGCCTACATGAACGTAATTGATATAGGCCTGTGGTACGTACACCTGAAGCCGCAGATCGTTGGTGCGAGCAATCTGGAAGAGTACGCTTACGCCCCCGCTATTGCCAGTAGCTATTAGTGCCCCGGTATCCACCAACCGTTGAGTAATCACTCCACTAAAGGGAGCTGTTACCTGCTCGAAATGTTTTAGATCGGAATAGCGACTTGCATTAGAGAGATTCGCAGAAAGCAGGTCTTTGTTAGCGTTCACTCCTTGTCTCGCTGCCAAAACAGCCGAATGGGCCGCATGTACGCCCTCGACAGCAGACTTAACCTCAATTTGTGCCGCGAGTACGTTTTGGTGCGCTGCAGAAAGGTTCGCCATAGCAGTTTGTACGCCCTGTCGTGCAAGTTGAACCTGCTCTCCCATGGCGTTCAGGTTAGATGCGGCCGATGCCTCTGCAGCCTGCGCGGAAACTACTGCAGACTGCTGGGTTTGAAGCGCAGTATCGTATTGATCTGCCTGCTGCTGCGACACGTAGCCGACTTTTGCAAGTTTATCATAACGAGCCGCAGTAACGGATGCCAATTTGCTGTTGGCTTCCGCCTGCGACACTGCAGCCTGCTGCTCCTTAAGGGCAAGTCTTGCCGTTTGCAAATTTGCCTGAGCCACTGATAGGGAAGATTTGGCCTGCATAACCTGCGAGCTGGCAGCATCGTACTGGGCTGATGCCTGCTTAACAGATGCTCGCTGATGCACCACTGCTGCCGAGGCTTGCTCCTCTTGAGCCTGCAGTTGCGTGACACTTGCGGTGGACTGAGAAACCACCGCCCTGGATTGGTCTGCCTGAGCGGCTGCTTGTAGCGCCTGCGCATCGATATCGGGGGCAGAGACTACTGCTAGCAACTGGCCCTTGGTTACGTGCGAGCCAATATCTACCAGACGCTTGAGCAGGTAACCACCCGCTCGGGCCTGAATTGGTGCCTCCTGTATAGGAAGAAGGTTCCCAGGTAAATTCAGTTCACCCGGCGTGCCTGCTACAACGGTAGCCACCGTTACTACAGGCGTGCTATTCGCTGCTATCTCGGTTGATTTGTTTAGCTTGTTCTGTTGTTGCAGCCGTGGTATTAATCCTGCTACAAACAGGATACCAATGACGGCAGCAAGGATTATCGGCCCGCCCCAAATAGGAAAACGGCTGCCGGTTCTCTTCGCCTCGTTAAAGTTGGAGGTCATCTATTTCTGACTCCTGATTTTAAATTCAATTAGTTTGAGATTCACGAAATTCGTCTTCAAGCAGTTCTTGTTCAACTGTTTCCGGCTGCCTCTTACGCAGTAGGCTGTAGATTACGGGGACAAGGAAGAGTGTTGTGAATGTTGCTACAAGTAAGCCACCGATAACGGCTCGGCCCAGGGGTGCATTCTGCTCTCCACCAGCTCCTAAACCGAGCGCCATTGGCACCATGCCTATGATCATCGCGAAGGCGGTCATAATGACCGGGCGAAGGCGCGTGTGCCCGGCAGCCAATGCCGCCTCTCGTGCATGGTCGCCCACCGAACGGCGATCATTTGCAAATGTAACAACCAGAATGCTGTTAGCGGTTGAAACCCCAATACACATAATGGCCCCCATGAGCGATGGTACGCTAAACGTAGTTTGGGTAAGGAAGAGAATCCAAAGGACACCGCAGAGCGCTCCCGGAAGAGCAGTTATGATGATAAGCGGATCGACCCAAGACTGAAAGTTAACCACCAGCAGGAGATAAACCAGAAGAAT
>JAJZFK010000274.1:1683-9343 GCA_021805405.1 bacterium | reverse complement strand
AGAATAGCAAATACGATTCCCTCGCCCAAGCCAACAAACGACTCGTTCATACTCTGCACCTGTCCGCGAACGGTGAGTTTCGTTCCTCTAGGTAGATGGGGTGTGATTTTAGCGAGCATGGCATTGATAGCACGCGAAACAGAGCCCAAGTCCCTCCCTTGTACACTGCTGTATACATCAAAAACTGGTTGAATATTGTAATGACTAACTACCTGTGGAGTCGTAGTCTCACTAACCGACGCTACGTTGGCTAGCTCCTGCGGCGTAGAACCGCCAGAAACAGGCAAGTGGCGCAACTCATGCAGGTTGTCGACCTCGTACTGAGGTGCTTGAACCGCGACCTGATAATTTACGCCGTTTTTGGGATCTAGCCAGTAACTTGGTGCGGTCTGTCCGGTTCCACTTAGCGCGATCAACATGTTTGAAGCCACGTTCTGCTCGGTTAATCCCAGTTGATTTGCACGCGTACGGTTCACCTTTACTGATAGTCCTGGGGCATTCTTAACCTGGCTTACATACACATCAACAGCTCCTGGAATTCGCCGGAGCCCCGCTGCAACCTTCTGCGCAACGGCGTAATCCATGGGGCTACGCCCAATAACCTGTACGTCTATAGGTGCTGGAACGCCAAAGTTCAGGATCTGGTTGACAATATCTGCCGGCTGGAAGAAGAAAGTGTCCTGGGGAAACTGTGAGTGTAACCTGTTACGCAATTGCTGTTGAATTTCAGCAGTTGGTTTGTGGTTGCCTTTGAGCGAGACTAGTATTTCGCCATCCGACGGGCCAATAGTTGCGCTGTCACCGAAAGCAAGATCAATACCAGAGGCCGGTAAGCCTATGTTGTCGATGATTAGCCCAACGTGGTTTGCCCCAGCGACCTTGCGAATTGTGTTCTCTACTCTGTTAAAGTCCTGCTCGGTCTCTTCAAGACGGGTACCTGCCGGTGTCCGAACGTGGAGGCGGAACTGTCCTGCATCTACATTTGGAAAAAAGTTTTCACCTACAAAGGGAATGAGCACTAAAGATAGCAGGAAGAATGCACCAAACATGCCCACAGTTAGGCCATAGTACTGTAATGCTGAGTCCAACAGGCCCGTGTAGAGCGCTCGGAACTTATTAAATCCATGGTTGAATGCCACATGAATGCGTCGGAAGACATTACCATTTGATAGCGTACTGCCCTCCTCATAGTCCATGTGAGCGTGCATCTCTTTATGCAGCATCTTATAGATGAGAACTGGTACGAGCGTTCGCGACAGCACGTAGGATGCTAGCATTGCGAACACTACTGCCAGTGCAAGGGGGGTAAACAGGAACCGCGCAGGGCCATTAAGAAATACAACCGCGACGAAAACTATACAGATAGACAGGGTCGACACGAGTGTAGGTGTGGCAATCTGTTGTGCACCATCTAGAATAGACCTCTGAAGGGTTTTACCCTCTGCGATGTTGGTGTGTATGTTCTCAATAGTTACCGTAGCATCGTCTACCAGGATACCTACAGCGAGAGCTAGCCCCCCTAAAGTCATTACATTTAATGTTTGTCCCAAGAAGTTCAGCACAATGATTGAGGCTAATATGGATAGTGGAATGGACACAGCAACGATAAACGTGCTGCGCCAACTACCCAAGAACAGTAGAATCATTGCAGCAGTGAGGCATGCCGCAATCGCTGCTTCTCTAATAACGTCTTGGACTGCGGCTCGCACAAACACAGATTGATCAAACAGGGGTTCAAGTTGCACACTACGCGGCAATGTGGCGCGAACCCCGGGAAGAGCCTTAAGTACCTCACCCACCACGGAAAGGGTGGACGCGTCTCCATTTTTCAGGATGGTGAGCAGGGTAGAGGGTCTACCGTTCTGCCTTACAATATTCGTTTGTGGCGCTGCGCCGCTGTGCACGCTCGCTACATCACCAATGGTGATAACAGCCCCGTTAACGGTCCTAATAGGGATGTTGTTAAATAACTCTATCGCCTTTGGGCTACTGTTGAGTAAGACGTTAAGATCGCGCGTACCCATTTTAATGTCGCCAGTTGGCAGGATGAGGTTTTGCGTAGAAATCGCAGTACTCACATCGGCAGGCGTCAGCCCATAGGCTCGAAGCGCGTGAAGATCCAGGTCGACCACGATCTCCTTGGACTTGCCTCCATATGGAAGTGGAATTGAGGCACCGCGCACTGTGGCTAGCTGAGTGCGAATGAAATTAAGTCCCAGGTCATAAAGGTCCGATTGAGAAAGTGTCTTACTGCCAACTCCTAGTTGCAGGATTGGTACGCTAGAGGCATCATATCGAATTATAAGCGGCGGAGTAGTTCCAGGAGGAGTAATACGCAAAATTGTTTGAGAAATTCCATTTAACTGCGCTATTGCCTCACCAAGGTTTGCACCGGGCTGAAAATAGAAACGGATAACTGCAACACCGGGAAGAGATTCAGACTCAATATGCTGGATGTTGCCGACCGTAGTCGTGGCAGCACGTTCCGATATAGTGACGATACGCTGTGCCATATCATTAGGCGTAATGCCATTATACGACCAAATGACACTTACTACCGGGATGTTAATGGCTGGAAAGATATCCGTAGGCATTGTCACAATGGAGGTAAGTCCTAAAACTACAATGAGAAGAGCCATGACCACAAATGTATAGGGCCGACGTAACGCAAGGCGTACTATCCACATAGATTCACGATATTCCTTTAATTGTGAGCACTTTGCAAGGCGAACTACATATAACTGCAGCATTTCTAACCGCTCGCTTAAAGCAACGCAATGCGGAATTAAAGGTGCTGCATTGAATAATCCGGCTACTTTTATACGGATAGGATTACCGACTTAACCGCAATATTTTGTAATAGCAATGGAATTTGTAGGGGTAAACGGTTCGTTCTATCCAACCACGGAGTATATAGTAGAATGCACAATTCTGGCAGGAAAACGTATGTGGTGAAAATTAACCAAATTAAGAGCGGCTCAAACCGTGAGGGGAATAGCAGTTACCGAGATAAATTCCCAAAATCGCGTACCCCCACTGCGCGTCCCGGTCGGGGATGGGATGTACGACCGGGACAGCCTGGATTCTAGAGCTCCGGCGTAACCCATTTCTCTGAAGCGCACGAGATATCTACTGCTTCTAAAACTGCCTGATTTCGGTATCCGTCCTGGAAATCCGGGCTAAACTGCGTGCCTAAACTTACTGCGCGCAGGAAGTCGTAAACCATGTTTATGAAAGTGTGCTCATAGCCAATAATGTGCGCGACTGGCCAGTAGGCAGACATGTATGGCATGAAGCTCTCTGTAGATTGAACCCTATGGAAACCACGAACGCCCTCCGGATCCTCTGTAAGATAGATTTCGAATTCGTTCATGCGCTCCTGGTTGTAGACAATTGATCCTTTTTCGCCGTTGATCTCCCAAAAGTTGTAATTTTTCCTACCAGGAGCAAGGCGCGTAGCCTCAAACGTGCCTGTGGCACCATTCTGGAATCTCGCCAAAAACGCAGTGACGTCGTCAACGCTTACGGTACCCGATTCACCGGATGCCGTAAATCCTGCCAACCCGCCACCTGTGTCTGCGAGAAGGGGACGCTGCTTGATGAAGGTTTCGCTCATACCCATTACGTTGGTAAATTCGGTACCCATCACGAAGCGCGCAGTATCTATGAGGTGAGCGTTAAGATCACCGTGCGAACCGCTGCCGGCAATTGATTTATCTAGACGCCACACGAGCGGGACCGCCTCATTAACGATCCAGTCCTGGAGATAGACTCCCCTGAAATGGCGTATTTTGCCGAGTTTACCTTCGCGCACGAGTTGGGCAGCATACGCTATGCCAGGAACGAACCTGTAGTTGTGGCAGATACCATTAACAAGGCCTGAGGACGTTGCTACGTCGTATGACATTCGGGCATCTGCTACATTTATGGCCAACGGCTTTTCGCAAAGTACATGTTTACCGGCCTTAAGAGCTGCCTGCGAGATCATTGCATGCGTGTTATTTGGTGTACCAATGTCGATTATGTCTATGTCGTCCCGACCAATGAGGTCCTCCCAATTCGTGGCGTACTCCTGCCAGCCAAAGAGGTGTTGAGCCGCTTGTACCTTCTGTTCATTACGGCCGCAGATTACCTTGAGTACTGGCTCGACATCCATATCGAAAAATCGCCCAACCTGTCGATAAGCATTGCTATGAGCCTTTCCCATAAACTGGTAACCTACCAGAGCGATGTTTAACTGCCTCTTCGCCATTCATATGCCTCCTGGTTTGTCCTTGCAAGCGCTAATTCCGCATCGGTCACCTGCTAATATTCGTCCACGGGTTGTAGAATCCCTTCATCGCATATGAACATCTGGCAGGATATTGCGTATAATATCTTGTAATAATTCCTTCAGGACTTCAATGTTAACCAAATCAAATTTCGACGGCACCTGTAAATTCCGGACAGTAATTGTTGCACTTGTAATGACTTGGCTCCTCGCCCACGCGTCAGGTGCTTCAAGCAGCCCATTGGGTACCGTGTCTGCTAAGGGACCCTCGTTTGGCGTTAAGTCGTTCGTTGGTGGCGGCGGAATACGAAGTGATATTGCCATGATAAGGGCGCTTCGAGCAAAAATTGGCGGATGGTGGCCAGTTAAGCCAGTGGCTGTATGGCATGGCAACCAGCTGGTTAGCATTACACGCGGAGATCCTAACTGTATGGAGGTGGCGCTCACCTTCGACGATGGACCACATCCACCGTTTACGCAGAAACTACTTGCACTGTTACACTCCATGCATGTGCCAGCGACCTTTTTTGTAGTTGGCTGGAAAGTGGACGAAGCCCCAGACATCCTCAAGATGATGCTGAAAGACGGCGACGATGTGGCCAACCATACATATCATCATTTCGATTTAAAGCTTGTACCGCCGCCGCTGGTCCATAACGAAATAGATCTGAATAACGATGCAATTGAGCGCGCTTGTGGTGTTGCGCCGAGGTTCTTCCGACCATCTGGTGGCCAATACGATCCCGCAGTCATTAACGCTGCTGCAAACCTCCACATGGTTACAGTGCTGTGGACGAACGACCCTGCTGACTACGTTAACCCCGGAAGTCAGGTCATTCTCGATAGGGTGCTACCGCACGTACGGCCAGGTGCGATCATTCTGCTTCACGATGGCATTCAACAGACCTACGATATACTTCCAGAGATGATTGATACTCTTCGCAGTGAAGGATACAAGTTTGTAACCCTCACCCAGATGGCGGCGAGACTGGAATTGGAGCACGATGCGCCTAAAATCACCCGCTGAACCCGTAGGCGTGCTCTTTGTCTGTTTGGGTAACATTTGCCGGTCACCAATGGCTGAGGCCCTCTTTCAAACGATGGTTAGGGAACGCGACCTGGAGGCTTACCTGTTTTGCGATTCCGCAGGAACTGGGGACTACCACATCGGTTCACTACCTCATCCGGGTACCTTAGAGGCACTGCGCACTGCGGGAATTACCACCACGCATCGTGCGCGACAATTATCGACGAACGACTTTACGCTTTTCCAATATATCCTGGTTATGGACCGCGAGAATCTTCGAGATACCCTTGCAGTTGCCAATGGGCCAGCCGTTGTTAAGCTGGTAATGGAGTACAGTGCGCAACATGCCGATTGCGATGTACCAGATCCGTACTTCGACGGCCGGTTTAACACCGTGTTTGAGATGGTAAGCGATGCATGCAGGGGGTTTCTAAATGAATTTGAGCGAAATCTGGTGCCAACAGAATTCGCCAACAGGTAGTCTACCGCTACGGTCTTTCGTACTCAAACCTCACTCCACTAGTAGACGCGTAGATGTCTCCGCCTAGCCTGCCAACGTAATCCACTAGCGATTGGTCTATAGTGCCGTTAGCCTCAACGGAATCGTGAATATGAAAACAGACTACCTCTCCAATTACATAGTTTGCGGATGCCATACCTGTGCCGTGTTTTACGATTTCGTATAGTTTGCACTCCATTCCCAGTGGACTTTCCGCCACCAGGCATGGTTGTATCAACCGTGCCTGGCGCTTTGTAAGACCGCTTAGCTCCCACTCGCTCTCGCCATACGCAAGTTCAGCGGAAGTAAGATTGACCTTTTCAGTGATTTCCCTTGTCACGACATTAATGCAATACTGACCCGTGCTCTTTATATTCGCCAATGTATGCTTATCGCCATGAGAGCGGGGTGTAGCTACAGAAAAGCAGACTGAAGGCGGATTGGCACCGCCGCCCATGAAAAAGCTGAATGGTGCCAGATTGGGCGCGCCGTCTGAACTGACAGTTGAAACTAGTGCAATTGGACGAGGTGCCACAATTCTCACTAAAAATTGGTATCCCTGTTGAACGGGTATGTCCGATGTAAGGTAAGTGGTCCAATCACCTTGTATCATTGTGTTCTCCTACCATTCCTGCACCCATAAACCGTAAATGCCGTTGCAGGCAACTTAATTGCGGATAACAATCCATACGCAGGCGCATCGTTCGGCGTACAACCTGAATCTTTAAAACTACGCTAAAAATGCAGCGTACCTGTAAACCACAAAGTAATGGCCGTACTCAATTAATCAAAATATCCTGGGAACCGATGTGCTCAACTTCCACATGCAGTTGATCTCCCTTAACCATGAAACCGTTGTTTTCGGCGAGGACAAGTTCAGCAAACCCGTCTGGTACAACTGGGACCGTTAAGACGTCGCCCGCAAAAACATTTGTACCTTGAGATGCAAAGGAAAGCATTTCGGCGAATGTCCAACTAATCTCTAGTACTGCCTCAGTAGGCGTTCCTGCATTTAAGGACGCACGCACAGTGAAACTATAAGAATATCCTCGGTCTTCCTCAACTTTTCTAATCGCATTAAGACTGTCGGGTGTAACCAAAAATGGTCCCATTGTGGAAGCAAAGTCGCCACTCTTACCTGGGCCAATGCCGGCTGTTATCTCATCGCTAAGTAGTTGTGGTGAAAACCAGTCGACTAAAATGGTGAAGCCAGCTATAAAAGCGTCTCCATCTGCAGCTGTGATGTTCTTCCCTGGAATTCCGACAACAGCAGCCACCTTAATGTTAAATGAGAGCTTAGAAACCAGGTTCGGCATTGTTACTCCGTCGGTTACGGGCAGGATGCTTCCAATGTTTTTGTACTGGTACAATGGCTGCATTGTGGCATGGTCGTGTAATCGGGGCCGAGCAAACTCCCGGACTGTCACTGGCCGTACTGGGGCATCGAACACAGCATCGGCAATAGGACGCCGAAAGGGCTTGAACTGGTCTGGAGTTGCTGTCGACAGTCTCGTATGCTGCCTTTCCAGCAGGTCGCCTCTCGTGATCATTGCACAAAGTGATGGAAGGTACTCTTCTGCCTGCATAGGCATCATAATCCGCTGGTCCGCAGGCACAATGATGTCAAAGGGAAATAACTCGGCACCAATCACTACAAAGTAGAAGCGGGGGTCATCAGCGGTACGAACAAGTTTCAATAGAATTCTCCTGACCGCTATGATACCGTGTTTTACAGGACGGAAGTCTCCATCTTGCAGCAACGTCACGTTCAATAACGGGCGTACTTGCCAGGCATGAATGTAAGACAAAAGCCCGCACAATGTGCGGGCTGAACAAAAAAATGATAGCTAATTTGCGCTAGTGG
>JAJZFK010000274.1:0-1673 GCA_021805405.1 bacterium | reverse complement strand
GCCCTTGAGCGGAAGCGTGATCTTGAAACGATGGAAACCGTGTTAGGCTGGAACCACCAGATGGATTGACGAATGTGAACGACACTGACTGTTGTTGTGGTCCAAACCCAGGAAAATTTACTCTCGAAAATGAGCGACCTGATGAGATTGGTGAAATTGGCAGGCGATCTTGAGATGTAACAGCTGCGCTATGCCATTGAATGGGTACACCTCGTTGTTGCATGTTAGACTGGGTATAGATTACACTTGCGAGAAAAAGCACACCTGCGCCAAGGAAACCGGCCTGTAAAACATTCGAGAACATCATCCCTCGAGAGGACCATGTTGACGTGGACTTGTGTTTAAAGCCAGACGCATGCACACTGGCAATAACTGCGGCTGCCAGGTCACCCTCAGGCTGTTTCATTCGGAGTGCGGTAAGCAATCGCTTCGTCTGAACGAGAGACCTGTACTCTGAGTGACATTCGGTACAATTCGCAATATGAGTTGCCACGGCCCTGTAGTCGTGGCCGGGAAGCTCTCCGTCGATGTATGCGGAAAGCAGGTGATTAACTTGTCTGCAGTTCACGCTATCTCTCCTAAGGTCCGCTGGTTACACCCTATGAGGTTATTGTCTTTCATGGTGTGAGTTATAAAGTACATGGTCAGATTATGATCCTACGCCGAGTTTGCTTCTCAGTAGCTTACGGCCTCGATGAAGTCGCGATCGCACAGTGCCGATAGAACACGACATTGCTTCTGCTATCTCCTCATAGGAGAGCCCTTCAATATCTGCTAAAATTACGGCTATCCTGAATTCTTCAGGAAGAGCGAGCAATGCCGTTTGAAGATAATCATCTAGTTCTGCACGAAGGATAATTCGTTCTGGATCGCCATCAAAATCGGGTATCTCCAGTTGTACTTCAGCTTCCCCACCTGTACCCGTTGAAATAGGTTGATCCAGCGATTGAATTCGGTGTTTAGGTTTCTTCCGGAGTTCATCTATAAACACGCGGGACATAATCCTGAACAGCCAATTTTCAAAGGGCATGTCACGATTAAATCGATCGAAGAACCGGAAGGCACGCAAAAACGATTCTTGTGTAAGGTCTTCCGCGTCCGCATGATTACCAGTTAATCGGTAGGCAACATTGTATGCCTGACGGTGACACCTGTGAACCAGTGAATCGAATTCTGATCTGTCACTGCGATTTGCACTTACCAGGAGTTTAGCAAAGTCCATGATTCGAAGCGCCTCCTCGATTTTGACTTACGGGGATTGAAGGCTGCAGAGTTCCCAAAAACCAAATCCTGCCGTGTTATCCGTCAACGGCAGGATCTTGAACCACATTTTACCTACTTGGATGGTCGAGCTTTAAGAGGACCTTTGAAGCCAATATCATCGTGGGTGCCATCGCAAAACGGTTTGTCCTTCGAAGCACCACATCGGCAGAAGTAGACTGGCTCGCCTTCCTCAACGACTGCTACTACCTTACCATCCTCATCCATAACGGTAAACGGTCCATATACTTCAACGGGACCATCGTTAAATATTGTGATTTTAGGGACCTCGATCTTTTCACTCATCTGTCCACCTCCTTTTGGTGCAAACGGTTATGTTGTTCAACCTTATTGAACCTAAATCCTTCTATCATCGAAGATTGGTCACTTAACGAAAATTGGCGCTGTGGTAT
>JAJZFK010000006.1 GCA_021805405.1 bacterium | reverse complement strand
TAGCTTCTCTGCTTCTGTCAGCCTGCCTTTAGCATCCTCAGATAGCCCATCCATCCAGCGGGTACGCATGGCCTCCTGAACGCTTGTGTGTCTCTCGGCGATGGCAACAGGCAGCGCTTCCATATCGATTTCCACGGCAACCTGCCCGGTAGTATAAACCTTTTGAATGACCCCGCTTAACCCACGCATATAGTCGTAAAGTGCCCCAGTTTTCATATCTTCTGGCGTAATTTCACGATCGGTAATTCTTACTCGCTGGCCCTCTGCCAGCACTGGCGCAACAGTCATAATCTCTCCTGTAATGTAAAGCTTCAGGCATTCCCTGGGAAATCAATAAGCACATGACCGGCTGCAACTTTATGCTATTTAGTACCGGTCACCTGCACAGCTTCATTCTGAACAATATGAACCACAGTCTTAAGGTCCCAAGTACGACTCATCCAGATAATTCGCCCTTCGATTGGGTAATCCCCAGGCTGCGTGGAAGCCGGAAGTCGGAACCTGACATGCGAAACAGACGTGTTATTTTTGCCATATACTACCACGCTTCTTACCCTGCCACCATCCAGTACCCACGAAGAAGGATACTTCGTAAGTTCCAGGTCACCTCTAAAGTGATCCGGTACGGCGCTGAATATTGTCACACGGACATCGAGATTCGTGGTGCCAACTATGACTAGAGGATCTGGCGAAGAACTCATCTGAGGATGGATTGGCTCAACTACCGAGAACGACGCTGAGGCAGCTACCTGCTTGCCAGACGCGAGCTTGACCGTAACCCCAAGACTGTAGGAACCAACCGGTAAGGTTGGTGGAATAAGCGTTTTATATCCCAGCTTTAACCGGCCGGTGGACGGTATACTTGGCACCGCGACATGCTCAATTGTATCCACAGGATTTGTAGACTGTGGGTGGCCCTCCCACTTAACCGATTGAATGGGCACAGGGATATCGGTCTGGTTCAGTAGCTCCAGCGTTGCAAAGAGTTTCTGCCCATCAATTACTGTTCTATCGCTCAGCTCAAGATGAGGATTTATCCCGGCTGCTGACTCTGCCTGCGAATCTACGAGTATGGCATCAAGGAGCAGATGTGGCTCATAAGGAGCCGTTGGCACGTACGATGCAGGCGCAATAGGCGGCAAAAAGTCAACGCGCAGCCCTATCTGCGTCGAAGGCTGCAAGAGCAGGCTGCCCATGTTTCGAGGCACCGCAATCTCGGTAATCTGACCGCCAGCTGATGAAGTGGACGCGGCCTGAATAACACTAGTGTCTAATGCAGCGGTGGACCAGAACGGCGCATTCTTGGCACTGGTTGCATCTAGCAGCCGGGCGCTTATAGCTGGACGTGCACCGTTTCCACCTGGTCCCACAACTAGCTCCAGATTGTCCGCACCACGCAGCCAGCCGTCATCATTGGCATCAATATCGATGAGTAGAGTGGATGCCTGGTCTGTTTTCGCAGCGATGTAAAGGTAGTTGCTGTCCCAATCGCAATAGACTGTGCCTTGAATGGTACCGTCGGTTACCGTGTAGAACGGCGTCCACTCACCGTCGTGAAGAGTGCCGTCGAGGGTGGGTGTAGACCGCGGCCGCTGAATGCTCACGGGGTAGGTGGGCCGTACTCGCAACGCTGCGGAAGAACCTGGCATTATGGCGGGCACTGGTGCGGCCGCAGGAATGGGCGTTGCCGTTGGGGCGGTAGGCGGCGCAGGAGTGATGGGTGCAGGGACGACGGGGCCGGGTACCACAGGTGCCGGTGCATTGGGCGCCGGTGCATTGGGTGCCGGCGAATTTGGAGAAGTTGGGGAGATACCTGGCAGAGGGGTCACCGGCGCAGGCGTAACAGGCAGTGCCTGGGCGAGGACTACAGTTGCCCCCAAAGAAGATATTAAGAGGGAAAAGCCCGTAGCCAGCAACCGCCCGGTAGCGCGCACATCCATCGTCATCGTTGTTACCGTCCTCCTACATTCGTTATTTAATCTTACCCTCAAATGGCTACTCAGGTTCACGTAAGAGACTATCACAGTTGTATGATTCCCTTTTAACTGCGAGTATTCACCGCCGAATTCTCCATGTAGTGCCCGTCACGATCAACCAGGTGTCATGCGCCTCTTTAGCAGGGTGGTGCAATTCATCTCACCATTACATTGCCAAGAACATACCATTTGCCAATATTACGCAGGTTCGCCACGGCCAATGAAATCGCTGGAGCATTGTACTGTGTGGTGTCAACTATGCCCACAGCCAGCCGGTATAGCCCGTGCGGGACATTACATTTTATCGCCGTGCGATATACAAACTCCTTACCAGCAACCCACTGTGCAAGATGCGCATGGCTCTCTAATGCCACCAATGTCGGCACAACCCCATGAACGGGCAGAAAGCTGTACGCAAGCTTATACTTGTGATTCCACTGCGGCGTAGCATTGGGTAACAGGCCCACGCCGCCATTGCGCCACGTGGATGACACAACCAATGCTCTGCCATGACGAACAACCGAGGGAAACGTTACACGGCCAGGATAGAATCTGTAACCACCGCGCCTTATAAAGCGCTGGACCTGCTCGGGCGGGAATGCCCGCCAGTTTCCGGGAAAGTTCATTGTGTTTGCATGGCTTCTAAGGCCCTGATCCATCGCCCATATCAGGTCCTCACGAAAGCTCTTTACGCCCTTCGCCGCTTCCTCCTGCTGTATAGCTGGCGTCCAGTTACTATAGCACAGTTCGCCAAATAGGGGACTTGCCGGGAACATCTCCTTATCAAACGTCTCGATGTTATCGTGGGAATACCAATGACTACCCAACCCGTCTCTACGGAAGAGGTATCCGTACTTGTCGTGGGCAATCTGCATGTCTGCCTGGCCGTTACCTTGTGAGAATTCTGAAAAAACATTGGTAACAAGAAGAACGTGCTTGAAGGCTCTGCTGTAGGTTGAACAGATCCAGTTATATTCACTGTCATATTCGGACACCTGTATCCGCAGATGGTGTACCTCGCCCCACCAGCCTAACCCATTTGCATCAATAAAATCGACTTCTTTAGGATTATCAAACGCCTTACCAAATGCCTTCACAAATTTTGCAAACTGAGCTTTAAATATGGGATCGTCGTAGTTTGGTGACCAAAGTTTGTAGGGCTTACCGTCCCAGCCGTGTGTAACACGCACCCTGCCGGTAACTCCCATGTCCCTTACCCATTGTGGAGTTGCAGGCTGGCTGAAATTATGACTGGACACAATGACGCGGAATGCAAGTTTGAAGCCGTGCGCAACAATTTGGTGTATGTATGCCCGGAATTGAGGGTTTACTTTCCAGGCGTACTGCCCTGGTGCAGGTTCAAGTTTTGCCCACGAATCGCGCCAGTACCATATGTTGCATTTACTAAGCACCGGGTTCATAGAATGCCACCAGCTGGTGGGTAACGGTTGATCGGATGTATCGTAAAAGACCCAGCCCATTGCCGGGTTTCGCAAAATGGTAGTGGTATCCTCCTTGCCGAAGACCACCACATTATTTGGGCTCACATTCCTCGCAACCGCACCATGTGCTACAGGTATAAGCATTAACACCAAAACCCGCTGTAGCAACGTCCTCCGCAACCAAGCATTACCGCGAAGAATGGAGCGTGTAGATCTCGATGGTGAAATAATATTTTGTGCAACCTCGTACATGCGTAACCTCCGGGCAGCTATTGAGTTTCCAAATAGAACCGTAACCAACCAACGATATTTTAGAAATTGGACG
>JAJZFK010000334.1:1762-3747 GCA_021805405.1 bacterium | reverse complement strand
ACAACAATATAACAGCCTGTGTAATTCGCTCTTGTTTACTAGCGCGAAACACCGATAATGATTTATTACCCAGTACAGTCCCAATATGCTCTTGAAATTCACCATAATGAGCACCTTAAAGGAAAATTGGACAGATGAAGAGGATAACTTTTACAATCGCACTGCTTGCAGGATCTCTAGGTGCAATTGTACCGACAACATGCGCACAGGCTACCGGTATAACCCCGGATCAGGCCCAAACTTGGGAGGCGCAGGCAGAACATAACAACGCAGGTACTCTTAGCCAGCTTAAGCAAGGTGCAGCCAAGGGCGATCCTGTAGCGGAAACCTGGTTAGGTGTTTACCGTGATCATCAAGGGCACTATCACCGTGCTATGGCATGGTACCAGAAGGCTGCACAACTGGGTGATGTGCTGGCGCAACTACGGCTTGGAGTTCATTACGATCAGGCATTAGGCGTTCTGCAGGACGAGGTAGTCTCGGCTTCCTGGTTTAGCAAGGCTGCAAAACAGGGTGCACCTCTAGCGCAATATTACCTTGCGCTAGACTACGATACTGGGCAAGGAGTTCCTCAGGACTTTACGGCCGCTGCAAAACTGTATGCGGACGCTGCTAAGCAGGGCCTTCCAGAGGCGCAGTTCAACCTTGGCGTCGACTATCTCCAGGGTATCGGTGTAACGAAGGACGCTGTTGCTGCCGCGGTATGGTTTTATAAGGCAGCCGATCAGGGAATGGGCGATGCGCAGTATAACCTGGCGCGCCTCTACTCCCGTGGGCTCGGAGTTACCAAAGATACGTCCCAGGCATTAAAACTGTACCAACAGGCTGCGAATAACGGCGTGGTTAAAGCGATGTTCAACATGGCCCTCTTGTATCAGAACGGTGACGGTGTACCCAAGAATGACCAGCAGGCAGTCACGCTGTTTCGTAAAGCAGCTGACAAGGGCCTCGCGCCCGCTGAAAATGACTTGGGACTTTGCTACGATAACGGCACTGGCGTCGCAAAAAATGCCCAAACTGCTGCAACCTGGTATCAGAAGGCAGCCGATCAAGGCGATTCCACGGCACAATATAACCTAGGTTATGATTTCGCCTTTGGGATTGGGGTTACCCAGGACTACACTACTGCACACAAGCTGTTTCTAGAATCAGGCAGGCAGGGGAATGTTTCTGCGATGGTGCAATTGGGTATGTTGTATAAGAATGGGCGCGGAGTGCCAAAATCCTGCGTGGTGGCGTACGCGCTTTTCAATGCTGCGGCCGCATCAGAGGCATCGGCAAGCAGCAATGCAGCAGCACTACGCCAGCAGATGGCAAGTTCAATGAGCCCGGCTGAAATTCAGACTGCACAACAGCTAACTCACGACATTATGGAACCAAACAATCTTGTAAAAGCAATTGACGCTTTTAAGCCCTAAAGGTACCAATTTAAATGGCTAGCTTCTGCCCACTCTGCCACAACGGTTATGGGTGGGCGTGCTTTTATCCCACTTCCCTCAAGGGTACCATTACAGCAACTAATCAGTATAGTAAAACGATATACATATACGGTTAACGGTGACCGGATACTTCTCCCAGGAGCCGCGCGGCAATGGCCAGCCCGCCCAAACCCGATGCAGCAGTCAGCTCGGTGCGAGCGGAAGCACCTGTCAATGCAGCAGCACTTCAAAACCAGACGCCCCGTGAAATGCACTCGGCGGTATGGCATATGGCATGGCCCACGGTTGTAGCAAACCTGCTGGGAACGCTGAATGGCATACTCGACGCCTTCTTTGTTGGTGGCCTCCCCCACTCGCGCCAGGCACTCGCTGCCACTGGCACTGGTGGCCAGGTACTATTTCTGCTCATTTCAATCGCCATCGGCCTATCTGTCGGTACAGGTGCCCTTGTAAGTCGTTTTACTGGTGCCAGTGATCACGAGGCTGCTTGTAAAGCAACGGGGCAGTCGCTTTCGTTGGGCTTTACTTTAGGGCTGGCCTCAGGTT
>JAJZFK010000334.1:0-1752 GCA_021805405.1 bacterium | reverse complement strand
ACTTTCCACCCTATATTGCTCACAGTTTTTAGAACTGGGTCTGCTTTCCACTGCTCCCAACTTTGTAATAAACTCACTCATTGGAACTTTTCGGGGCCTGGGTGATATGAAAACGCCTCTACGCATTCAACTTGGCGTCATCGCAGTGCACATGAGCTGCGACTGGATGTTTATCTACGGACACCTGGGTATGCCAGCACTTGGCGTGAGGGGCGCAGGTCTGGCGCTTACTCTTTCCACCACGATTGGGATGGTGCTTTTTATTGCTGCTCTATACCGGAGATCTGCATTTCGTGACGCGTTTCAACTAGATAACCTGCTGCCTTCCGCAGATTGGTACCGCCGTATTCTTCGGATCAGCATTCCCGCATCTATTCGCGGGATGGCTAGAACACTTGCGATGGCAATTTACACTGCAATGCTCGCGAGAACGCTTGAGGGATCTGCCGCAGTAGCAGCGATCTCGATAGCGATTCGCGCAGAGGCCATCGCCTTTATGCCTGGTATAAGTTACAGCATAGCGACTTCTACACTGGTTGGACAGAGCTTGGGAGCGGTAAACCCACGGCGCGCCGAACGGGCTACCCACGCAGCGGCGCTTCAGGCCGTATCGATTATGACCATAGTAGGCATATGCTTCATTGTACTAGCGGAGCCTTTATGCCGCATATTTACGTCGGATCCCTCGGTAGTAGGCTTAGGCTCTCAATACCTTCGCATAAACGCGATATCGGAACCCTTTTTCGGATTGGGTATCGTATTGCAAGGGGCGCTACAGGGCGCTGGAGACACTGCTCGCCCTACGTGGATTACACTGATAAGCATGTGGTGCCTGCGACTACCGCTAGGATGGCTCTTAATGTTTCCGGCACACATGGAGGCGCGCGGAGCCTGGTACGCTATCTGCATCTCTAGCATAGTAAACAATCTTCTCATCGTACCGTTCTTCGTGAATGGAAAATGGAAGACCCGCGAGGTGTAACCTAACTATTTGCTGACTACTCCTGTAACTCCAAATAACAGCGCCGATGTTTGTCTACTGACTGCACAGTAAGAAACTTTGCGAATAACGAGGTCGGGGTTCGGGTTGTACCAGGTGAATACCCGCATCCAAAGCCCCTGCCCCAACCCGGTACAACCTACCCTTTGTGAATACATGGATTGGGAAGGCAGCCCGGAGCTAAGCGCGGCCGTTTCGAACCCTGATCGAACGGGTACTATAAGATGGCTTCCGTTAGCATAATCCACTAATATCTCGGCCACAGTTGTACCATCGGGCACTGCATAGGTCGCGGCTTGAAGAAACGCCATAGCAAATGTGCGCCGGTTTACTGAAATAGAAACCGCTGAAGGTGCTAAAGGTAGCAGTCTAGCCGAAACATCCGAAGCTAACATAACGGCTCTGCCGTTATAGGGTACTTCGATTCCACAGTCCAAATTGTGAAGTTTCGTCGTCGATACGCTACCTGTAGAGACCAGCCACGGTACTGACAGGGAAGCATCTAAGCTAACATTCTGCAGAGTTGCCAGGTTGGCACTCCATCCATCTCGGGAGCAATTGGTCAGCAGATTCGGGCTGTAGAGCCTGCGGAACATTGCCGCCGCAGTTGGATCTTTCCTTTGACGTAACGCATCAATACTGCCCGAAGTATCAGGCAGTACATTTCCGCTCCAGGCCGCGTCGGCGGCGTCGATAAACGCGGAGTACTGCCGAAACCCTGAATTGAGAAGGCTACCGTTACTATCATAGCC
>JAJZFK010000342.1 GCA_021805405.1 bacterium | reverse complement strand
GCAGTGCAAATTTGCGATCGTCCTCATGCCAGTACCACAAGCTGTAGTGCGTGTAAGGAACCGTGAGCGTAACCTTGCGGGTTTCACCTGGTTTAAGATCAACCTTGGCAAAAGCGGCAAGCTGCTCTATCGGCCGCTTTACGCCGGGGGTAGTCGGGGCCGTAACGTACAACTGTACAACTTCGGCACCAGCTGTTTTACCAGTATTAGTTACAGAGAAGGTCGCTTGCAATGGCTGCTTGTCGGTAACAGTGGTGTGCTTGACCACCCATCCGCTAATCTTGAATTTTGTATAACTTAAACCGTAACCAAAGGGATAGAGCACATCCGCCGTGGAGTACATGTAGGTTCGTCCCTTACGCAGGTCATAATCGTGAAAGTCTGGTAACTGATCAATTGATCGATACCACGTACAAGGCAATTTGCCGCCTGGGTTATGCTTCCCAAACAGCACATCGGCAATGGCCGTACCCTGTGCCTGGCCCGCAAATACAGCAAGCACTATGGCTGGCAGATTATCCTGCTCCCAGTTAATGGCGACAGTATTGTTAGTACTCAACACCAGAACGGTTTTAGGATTGGCCTTATATACTGCCTCGATAAGATCATGCTGCACACCGGTCAGCTTGATGTCCTTACGATCGTGGCCCTCACCGTTCACCTCCTGATTAACGCCGCAAATAACAACCGCTACATCGGATTGCGACGCTGCCTCTACAGCAGCGCTAAACTGCGCATCGTCCCGGGGTCCCATCACGGTGCAACCCTGCTCAAATCGCAGTAACGGTTTACCGGGAACAGGCGTCGGCTTTAAATAGGGAAGCAACTGGAACCATTCGAGGTTTACGATAGGACCATCACCTCCGGTGAAGGTAAAAAACAGCTTGTGGACGCCCGTCACCCCAGTAATTGGCTGCGTAAACGTCTCCCACTTTTGCCAGTCACCGGTATCAGGCACCTTGAATTCGGCAAACGGAGCAGAGGTAATACTGTCCAATCTTGCCTGAACAGTTGCGCCTCCACCGGCGCTAGATGCTCGAATGGCAAGTGAAGTATGATTCGTGAAGTCTTGCGGCGCGAATTCCACCCACGAGGTGTTGTAAATATAGTCGATATTGGTGCCGCCCTCGCTAGACCCCTGCGTCTGAACGTTATTGCTGTTCACCATCTCATTTCCCCACACCTGTTTGCGTGGTACGGATATACCTAGCTCAGCCGCAATACCGTCAAGTGGGGAGATGTTCACGGATGGTCCACCGCTGTAGCCTCCAAGGTGAAAGCCCATAGTGGGGCCTATTACGGCAATTGACTTGATATCCTGTGGATTGAGCGGGAGGAAGTTATTACTGTTTTTCAGTAGCACGATGCTCTCGCGGGCAGCCTGCAGGGCAAGCTCCTGGTGTGGCTTGGAATTGCATACATCGAACGTGATGCGAGAATAGGGCACATGCTCCTTGGGATCAAATTCACCCAGCAGAAACCTGCCTGTATACCATCTGGCAACCGCGTGACCAATCTCTTCTTCACTCACCAGTTCAAGCGCAACCGCGCGAGCCAGATGGCTGGGCATCGCGTCTCCACAGTTGATATCACAGCCAGCCTGAATTCCCAAAGCCGAAGCCTGCTCAAGCGTTGGAACGTAGTGATGATTTTCCGCAATACACTCAATGGCACCGCAGTCAGAAACCACGTAACCCCGGAATCCCCACCGCTTTCGCAGCAGGTCGGTAAGCAGAAAGTGGTTGGCACAGCATGGAATGCCATTAACGGCACTGTAGGCGCCCATTACGTTAAAGACGCCGCCTTCAACAACACATGCCTGGTAGCAGCGGGTGTAGTACTCCCAGTAGCTGCGAGCATCAACCGGCGCACTTACTTCAAGCCGGTCATCGTCTGTGTTGTTACATATAAAGTGTTTCGCACAGCATGAGGTTTTCAGGTAATTAGGATCGCTGCCCTGCATGCCTTTCACGGTATGCACCGCTATAGTGGAAGCTAAGCAAGGATCTTCGCCTAACCCTTCCTCGCAGCGCCCCCACCGTGGATCGCGAAAAAGGTTTAACATAGTGGGAGAAAAGAACAACATGCCGGTGCCATCATGCACATTCCAGCCACGGGCTTCATCGGAAACTGCAGTATAGACCTTGTCGATAAGCGCAGTATCCCACGCAGCAGCCATTGCTAATGGCAACGGGAACGCAGTAACCGGCGCACCACGTACTAATCCGTGCAGGGCCTCGTTTCCAACCCCATAGGCTGGTACACCTAAGCGTGGAATTGCGGGCGCAGACGTGCCCGTTTGGCTCACCTTCTCTGCCAGCGTCATCTTCGATACTAGCTCCACCGCACGAGAACGAGCGCGCCGGTATGCCTCATCAGAAATTCCAACTGGCCGATAAGGTGCGCCTGCCAGCAGTCCAGTTTCTCGTGAACTGGCTGCCTCCGCCTCTGTATTAAGGCTAATGATCGCTGCAGCAGAAACGGCAGCAGAAAGAAAGTCGCGCCGGCTGATGCCTGCTTCTTGTGTACGCTGATGCTCGGTCAAGGTCGCCTGCCTCCTGATATTGTAGTGCCCAATTGGTAGATGGCAAATCTTTGACATTATTCTCGTTTGGAAAGCAATATACCTTCTTAATTATTGCTGTCTGTGGTTTCGTGGAGTGCAAAGTTACCTTATGCAATCTCGCATAGAAATTAGTGTGAGCCATAGAAGGCAAGTCCTGGTAAAACATACTTGCGGCAAATGGCAATTTACAACGCCGCAATTCTCTTTAGTCAGTCTGTATAAATACCTGGAAAGCCAAAATCACCAATTTCTGCGTAGTTCAGAAACGCTGCATGAGTGCCAGTTAAACGACATGAGATCTCTGTTGAAGCTATCCTCATGGCGAGGACGAGGGCCTGAAATGCGTCCACGCCACCAGACCACGTTGATACCACGCTGTTCCTGCTGCACAGCATGTAACGACAGCACCAATATTTTCCACGCGTGTAGTATTCTGGACATGCTACGGAAAAACTGACAATAAACGACCGCAGGTCATGGTCCACGCAGTTAAAGACACGGCTCGCGAGTGGCACACCAAACTTGCGCACCTTTTTTATGTTATCGCTATCGAGTCCGTCGAGAGGGACAATCGGGTCGGCTGCACCATGCCCGCACGCAGCGTTCCAGGTTCCAGGTTCCAGATAGTGCTGCATGCATATCCTTAGGCGGTTGTACCAATGCGTGCGTATAAATTGCGTCCACTTAGTCACTATCTGGTGAGCCCTGGCCGCGTTTGTGCACTATAGGAAACCCAATGTTTTGCCATTCGTCTGGCACCAGGTGGTTAGTGCCAGCCTGTAAAAGCATTTCCAGCTAGTTGCCAATAGGCACGAGTGAGGTGTAGAGTGCATGTATCGGGTCCTCACCCGCTACCAGCTTGTTTATGGCAAATCCCGGGCGTTCCAAACGATATTTACAGCACGATAACTTATCAGGACGATTCTCTATTGTAAATCGAGCGCCAATGTGTACTGCCGCTGGATAGCTACTTCCGTCCCGCTTAACTCAATCGATAGTCGTGTAAGCGACAACACAACTCATCTCATTGTTTATCACAATAAATCTCAATTTCGAAAGCGTAACGGTGCACAGCGCAAATGATGCGAAGAGTATTCAGGCTTCCATCGAAGCTGGGCAATCGTTCCGTTATAAGAAACACGCCGAACCTTTGGCTTTTCAGAACTGTCCGTCATTCACAAAACCACAA
>JAJZFK010000245.1 GCA_021805405.1 bacterium | reverse complement strand
CCCTATTTACTTATACTTCACGGAGGCCCCGGGTTCTCGTCCTTCATGTTCTACCCATGGGGTCCAGCTCTAGAAACCAAACTTAACGTGGTATACCTTGATCAACGAGGATGTGGTCAATCAGCTAGAAATACTCTATCCACCAATTTTAAGGCTACGACCACGAACGCGATAAAAGGGTACACCATTTCCAACATGATAAAGGATATTGAGGGGGTTCGACGTTTCCTAAAGGTCAAGAAATGGTTCGTGTTGGGTCATTCTTGGGGAGGCATGTTAGGGCTAGAATACATTTTGCACTCCCGTGAACACGTCCTGGGATTTGTTGACATGGATGGAGTCGTTTCTTGGCCGGCAATGCAACGTTCCATCGTAGAACAGTGCCGACTTCGTTTTATAAAAATGCAGCATAGTGGTGCGGCTCAAAATGCACAAGGCACTTCGCTACTTCGCATTCTCGAACATGTTGCAGAGCAGCCGCTCTTCAGCCCAACCAGAATGGAGGCAGAGTTTCAACTTGCAATGGGACCCGCCAACCTGTATTTTCCCGCAGGACAGGCGGATGCCTTTGCAGCGTTCCAAACGAAAATTGCAACAGCAGTTGCAACTTACCATGTTCCTGCCACAGCGCTGTACCCAGCCGTTTTACCCGCATTGGGGCTATTTAAGAACGACCATTTGCTTACCCGTGATGACACGCCTCTACTTGGTAAAGTAACTATACCGACCCTCATTATAGAGGGAAAAGAGGATGGACTAATTACCCCCGCGATGGCAGAAATTGCGCATAACAAGATTAAAGGCTCACAACTTTTGGAGCTGAATAATTGCGGCCATTTTCCATTTGTAAGTCGCCCTGCCCGCACTGCATTGGCGGTATTGCAATTCGTAGGCGAGGTAGAAAAACACGGATTTAAAGAGCAACGGTCAGCTCGATAACCCGACTTCCGGAGCCAATATTGCAACGCCCGCTTTGCGATATTGCGAGAATGGCGACGTGGTACCTCCCAAGCGGACTACCGATACCCGCCAAGGAATAGCACCCAGGTTTGCACGTAATCCGGCTGCGACTACCACAGCCGCCGGCCGCCGCACCTAGGGCACGGCGGTTCCACCTGCCTTCGCCCCAAACGGCTGCGACTACCACCCCGCGGAGCGATGCATCACCTGCTAGCAGGTGCGTTTTCTACAAGGTGCTGCCCGGTGGCGATTGGCACATAGCCTATCTCCAGACCCTTCGGAGGAGTCACAATCAGCGCCGGATCAATGGCAGCCAGTTTCCCGAAAGCGGGCGGCGGAAGGTAGTTTCTGTTTCGCGTCCACAATCGCTGCAGTTTCTCGACGCGTAACTGCATCTCTTCCCGCTGATTATCACTTAACCCAGCATGGAGGATGGCGGGCTGATTTTCAAACTTGTACCAGTAGTAGGTTACGTAAGTGCCGTCACCTAGCCGAACATTGAACGGCCCAGCCGCTGGACCAGGTGATTTGAAGGCGCTCGTAGGGGTTTCTGGAGCGATAAACGGTTTGCCTGGCGCTTCATTTGGCGTGTGCCATTTGATTTTTTGTAACCCAGTCTCTAAAGGCACGCTTTGTGGAGGAACTGGTACCCACTGGGCCTTTGAGGTTCCGATCGCAGGCTGTAAATGGTAGTATTCCGGCAGCGATACGAGCCCGCCATGCCCGCGCACCCGCTTTACCATTCCTTTCACCCACCGGTAACCATAAGTATTCGAATTAAATATAGTCGGCTTGGCGAACATATTCCAGTCCACGGGAGCCTTGCTCTCCTTTCCCCCACCCTCATCTATCCGTATTTCCCAGGTCGCATACCCTTGCCCGGCGAACACACGCTGCAGGGCACCCTTGGGATCTACCGCCCCAGAGGCAGGCGGTCCCCCTGCAAACCAGCTAGCGACGGCATCCCAAAGCGCAGTTTTGTCATACACAGTGTCCTCGTGTACTAGAGCCGAAGCTCCCCTAAAGTTCTGAGGAAAATAGGTTGGCGCTACGCGTGCATACCAGTGGCCAGCAGAATCCTGAGCTACACGGCAGGGGATGTACTGGGTTTCCATCTGAACGGCCCTGTTGGGCTGCGCAGGGCGTGTATCCAATAGCTTCCCAACAAGGTTCGGATATTTTAAACCGTTCTGTGCCCAGTAATAAGGAGTGAAGAATGCAACGGGTCCCTTAAAGTTCGCTGTATTCATAAAAAGAGTCCAGCAGTTGTTGCCCGATGGGATGTTACGGGGGCCCAGAATACCTGGAGCGCCAGATAGCGGCAGGTTGAGATAACCATACCCAACGAGTGAACCGTGAACGCCTCGTTTGAAGTTAAGGCCATCCGGTGGAAACAACAACCAGGGGCTGAGCTGAGCTACACCGTACCGTCCACCTGGGTTCGCCCATGTGCCAGTACCTGTTCCGGGTCCGTCGGCAATTTCGTTAAAGTTTGGCCCAACACCCCCCATTACAAACTTCGGAGTTACCGTGGCAAAGCGAGTATTCCTCCACCAACCGAGTCCACCCTCCACGTCGGAGTACATATTTTTTGGAGCGGGTCCACGGTATTGTGCGAACATCCAGGTGCCTGGCAGCCCGCTCTGAAACCGGTGCCCAGGATAGTAACGCTGCAACGGCCATGCGGGAACGTAGATGGAATAGCCGGCGTTATACGACCGGGCGACGGGACCAGCGATTGGGACAATAAGATACCCTGCCTCGTACGCGTCTGGGGCGGCAACTGCCGAAGATTGTAGCGACATCAGTCCCGCTGCTACGGCAAAGCCCAACATTCCTGCTAGCCGTTGGACGAGGGTACCTGTGAATTTGGGAGTGGGTAAACCGAAACAAGGTTTTTCCATAATATTGTTGCTCCGTAAAACCTAAGATCCTGCTCACCCCTATATTAACCAACCAAAAGTTACAATCCTGCGTTGTGATAGAGAAATATCCTCCCTTACCTTGTAATTATAAGCACCGTTAACCATCTGAGCTATCGGATGCGACACATTTCTAAGGTGAAAAGTGAAGAACACTTGCAATAGGCTTTCAGGGGCTTTGTGGTTAAGGAATACAGCGAAATGAATTTCATGAAGGTTAAACCGATAGGAACAGGAATTTATCAGACTTGACGCTCATGGCTTTGCTCAATACGCAACATTCGTTGTGCGGGCTCGCTGCATTGGTGATGGGAGGCACGACACACCATCATTGCAGGAAACGACCGCGCCTAAAGTGCTGATTACCGAAACCGGCAGCTTACTATTTGAGGTGCTGCCGGTGACTATGTCGGCGTGATTGGTAAAGGTGACAGTCGAGCGCCGACACTTAGACCGCAGCCAACATTCGCCAACTGCCGTTCCCCGGTAGTGCGCTATGGTAACGCGCCCCCCGGTTAGACGACAAAAACACTTGTAGGATTATGCCACGTTGTGGGCTGGCTTTTCCGCGCGAATAAAGCAGCTCATTACGCCACCATCCATAGCGGCTCGCGCTTCAGCGCCAAGAGCGGTAACGTTGGCACTACAACAGGAACTTGCCTGCAGATCCTCAAATGAATACCGCCGTGTTACCTCAAATGACACATTGTGAAAGCCTGCTTCCTCAAGTTGCCTCTGGTAATCATCCTTCAGCAGCGCGCCAGCAACACATCCAACGTAGGCTGCGATATCGCTACGCACGGCATCGGGAAGTTCACGCTCTAAAACAATATCGCTTACCGCGAATCGGCCACCACGCTTGAGTACCCGGAACGCCTCGCG
>JAJZFK010000118.1 GCA_021805405.1 bacterium | reverse complement strand
GGCAGCATTTTGCGAAAGGAGGGCGGTACGTAGTTGCACAGGGTCCAGTAGTACGCCGAAAAAGGATCAAATCTTATCGTGAATTTCTTGCTGCCACCTGGAAAGGGAATAAACCCGCTATCCGGGGCAAATTCCACGTGCGAACCCTCTTCGCTTACCTTCACGATTGCAGCAAATTCGGGGTGGGTTTCTGTATGAACCCTCAACAGGTTAACGACACTACCACTCTTATCCTGCACAATGTTGCCTTCCAGCCATCCCCCAAATCGGCCGTTTAGCCAGCATGGGTCCCTGTCCAGGCGGTTTGAGTGCGTCCAGCTGCTTGCTGCAAGGAGATCGCAATCTATAGGTGCCGACATAACGAACGTGCGAAAGCATGTACCCCAGTAGCCGGGGCCCATCATATCTTCCATGGCGCGCCATATTCGGTTACCATGCACAAGTACCGGCGTTGGTGCACAGTGATAACGTGCGTCGTCTAAAAGCAGTCCGCTGTTTTTACACTGTGGCTCAGTCCACGAGCCGCCGCCATCCAGTGATTTACGAATGACCGCGTGGCCACCCTCGCAACTCGTACCCAGAATGTACAGCGCACTATCGTTAATGAAGAGCGAGGACCAGAACTGTCCATCAATCGAGCAGGCATGTTTCCATGTCGACCCGTCATCGTAGGATTGAAAGATGAGCGTTTGGCTATTTGTTGATCCCGGTCCAAACACATCATGGCTACACACCAACCTACCATCATTTAGCAAGGTTATAGAGGGCGAGCCAATATACTGTTGTGACGCTGCCTCAAGATAATTAACATTACTGACGCATTCGGATCGTAGCAATATATTCCCCGTTGTACCGCTCATTACAGGAATTAAGTCACCTGGCGCTCTACATCTACAATATAAATAGGCAGCTATAAGCTACATATCAGGTTCAGTAGCAGTTGCTGCAATAATTGTGCCTAACTCGCCAAGATTCTGCAGATTGCGTTTAAATCTTTCGCGTTACTTCTGTAAGGACATTTAGCAGGGAGGTGTACCTAAAGTTGAAACCGATATTTTGCAGGTTGACGGGAATAGCCCGCTGACCCGTAAGGAGCGATGAGGAGAACTCTCCAAGGAGCAGGTGCAGCAGGAAACCTGGTAGAGGAGTGATGGCGGGACGATTTAGTGCGCGCCCCAACGTTTGGCTGAACTCCCGGTTTGTTACAGGATTGGGTGCGGTAAGATTGAACGTGCCTTCGTAATGCTCATTGAATACCGCCGCGGCCATCGCTGCGGCTGCGTCGTCAATGTGTATCCAGGGCATCCACTGTTTTCCGTTGCCTAGCGGGCCGCCTAACCCCAGGTGCCACGGGCGGAATGGTAAGAACGGTGGCTGAAGCATTGTCGGTAGGGCACCCCCTTCTGCACCCAGTACGATTCCGATTCTAAATATCGCCACCTTGATATTATGCTCGATCGCTAAATTAGCAGCCGCTTCCCATTCGGCGCAAACCTCGGCAAGAAAACCGGTGCCGCGCGGGGTATTCTCGTCCACGATCTTGTCCCCGGCGTCACCGTAGTAACCAACAGCCGACGCGGATATAAGCCTTCCGTGCGTCATATTTGCTACCAGGGCGTTCGTGGCGTCTAACCGCGATCGCCTTATCGCCTCTTTCCTCTCACGTGTCCAACGCCTTCCAGCTACCGATTCGCCTGCAAGGTTGACCACTACATCTGCTTCGCCTACCGTTCTCTGCCACTCACCGGAATTTCCAGGGTGCCAGTTCATAAAAGTTGCCGTCGTGGGAACGGACGATAAATTGCCACCCGCTCCACGCGTCAATATGGTGACAGCAGCGCCCGCTTCAAGTAGCTTTGCGCAAAGTGCGCGGCCAATAAAGCCGGACGCACCTGCGGCAACCACACGCAGCGGTACATTGTTGGCGGTGACCAATTTAGCTAACCCCAAAGATTAGAGGAAAAACCCACTTAACTATCTCGACTACGGAGAGGCAGGTGGATACGACCGTTAACATGGCTGCCGTTATTACGAGGGATGATCCCGTGAGGTATCTGCTAGAGCTAATCAGCCGACGGGCGGCTAATGCCCTGGCAAAGGCCAACGGACCTAACACTACGCCCGCAACCGGTATAAGGCTTAACACAGAAAGATTGAGTGCCTGCTGGGCTTCTCTGCATGCCACGGGTTCAAAATGGTAGCGGCCCTGCACGTCTGGTGCGGTTTGTGTACCTGCTTTCCTTGCCGTACGTCTGGGTTTGCGCGTAGGCGCGGGAAGATTGATGGGCTGGAGTTCATCGTCGCCAGATTGGGTAACCAGGGCGGTTACCGGCTCTGGTTCCTGCTGCTGGTGGGGCTGCTGCTTCGGCACCTCCGTGGCATCGTTAAGATCCTCAGGTAGCGTGGGATTCGGCTGTTCACCACGTGCGGCAAGTTTTTCTTGCCAGCGCTTTAATACCTGCTTCGCCTGCTCGTAGTCAGGCTCCAGGTGAATAGCGCTTTCCAGGGCGGTAATAGCATCTGCCGTCCTGCCCAACCGCTCCAGTGCAATGCCGAGGTTGTATCGCGCCTGCGCACTATCTGGCGCAAGCTGAACCGCACGCAACAGCATACGCACGGCATCTTTGTCGCGCTTAAGCTCATAATAGAGACCGCCAAGGACCTGGTGAGCGTAAAAGTCGTTCGGGCTGTTATGGCATGCCTGTTCCAGCAGAGGAAGCGCGGCATCATAGTCCTGGCGACGCAATGCGGCTAAACCGCGGTCGCGTTCAGCGCTCATTTAAATCTCCGGGTTAACGTAGTTTTACCACACGTTCTTCAGTGCGCAAATCGCGTTGTACAAGAAGATCGTGAATGGTCGCGCAAAGATACCGATTAACATCGATGGAAAAATCTATACGCAACCGCGCCTGACTGCCTTGTCCAGGTCGCGCCATTCGAAGCGTATCCCCCTCGTTCAGGGCGATAACACATTCTGCTTCTTCTGCATCGCTTGGTACCCAGTACTCGTTACCGTTGCTTCTGCGGATCCAGTTTAGAGCGGTCCGGCCGGCATACCCCACCTCGCATATAGGGAGCCGAAAGAACTGCTGCCCTTCCGTAACAGCATAATACCGCGTTTCAAACGGGTTAGGCGTGGGGTACGACGTTCCTCGGCGCACCAGTCGCTCGTACTCCGGACGCTGTTGAGCGTCGTTATATACCCTTATGGCATAATCGTGGTGGACGATTTGATCTACGGTATAGCCTGCGCCAAAAACAGCTGCACCCTTCACTACGGCCTCAAAAGGCTCCCAGTAGTGGACGCGCTGTGGGCCGAACAGCCGTTCAAACAGCTCACGGACTCCTGGGAGCAGTGTGCTGCCGCCTACCATGAGTACTGCGTCTATCTCGCTCTCGTCGATCTGGTGTTTGCAGTCGTCTAGCAGCGCTTCTGTAAGTGTCTCCAGCGTGCGGTAGAGACCCTTGGCGTTCAATAGCTCAAGAAACTCATGACGCGTAACCTCTATTCGTGAACCGCCCTGCATCAGGAAGTAGCTGGAGTCTGCTATGTTCGCCTTGTTGCTAAGGTCCTTCTTAACGGTCTCTGCCTGGCTAAGGAGAATTGGCCTAAGCGCTGATTGGTGTGCCATGAGCTTTTCACACGCGAGATCGGCCAACCAGTTATCTACGGTTTCACCACCCAGGTTCATTCCACGACCGGCAATTAATTTGGCGCGACGTTGGTCACCCTCCTTGCCCCCGCTCTGCTGGGGGTTGTGGGTTCTAACT
>JAJZFK010000532.1 GCA_021805405.1 bacterium | reverse complement strand
CTCTGTTATCGCCACCATTATGCCGACGGTATCGGCATGTTCCAATAACGTGCCGATATTTTTCGCTTTTATCGGCATATTATGACCAGCATGTGGAAACCATTTGTTATTGTTTTGCAGAATCTCTAATTTATCAGCAGATCGAAGAATGGTTTGTTCAAATAGTACACCTCACGTCCTACCGATATTCGGGGCGACAATACGCCAAGTTCGCTGAGTTGCCTCAGATATTTTGAGGCTGCATCTCGCTTGGCAATTCCAGCCGCCTCCAAAAACGCAATTTTACAGTAGGGCTGAGCAAATAGCACTTCCATAAGGTCAGGGCGATAGATGCGAGGTAACTTGTCCTTTACCTGCTGGCTTGTCTCCTGCATCAACGTTCGAATTTTTTGAATACGCAGATGAGTCGCCAGGGCTGTTTCCTCAATTGCGCGCAACAGAAAGAGTGTCCAGTTTTCCCAATCGCCCTCTGCCGTAACACGGCGCAATCCTGCGTAGTATTTACCTTTATTTTCAATGATGTATCGGCTCAAGTACAATACTGGCACATCCAGCAACTGTTTATGGATCAGATACAGAATATTCAGGATGCGACCGGTTCGGCCATTACCATCCGAGAATGGATGGATCGCCTCAAACTGGTAGTGAACCGCTGCCATCTTTACTAGCGGATCGATACCGTCGTCAGTATGTATAAATTGCTCTAGTGCGGCAAGTTTATCCCGGATAATGCCTTCACCTTCCGGTGGCGTATAGATGACGGTTCCGGTCTTGTCGTTGACAATTTTTGTTCCCGACATCCTTCGTACGCCTGCAGAATTTTGCTTGATGATCTGTACGATCTCTTCAAAGAGCGATGTGCCAAGGAGACGACCCGATTTGATTTGATCTATCCCATGCCAGAGCGCATCATTATAGCGAAGTACCTCTTTTGTTGCCGGGTCAGTCCTATCTGATTCCCCGGCAAACGCGCGGTATAGTTCATCATTCGTTGTCACGATGCTTTCAATCTCCGAAGACAACTTAGCTTCTTGCAAGCCGATGGTTCGCACCAAAACCGCCTGATTTGGAATGAGGTTCCCTGCGCCCTTCAGTTCCGCGAGCGCCCGGCTCGCAGCAGTAGTCTGCTTAAGAACTGCTTTCGTCTCCAGTTCCACTTGCTGCGGGGGTAAAGCCGGCAGGCTGTTGTAAGGGTGTTGAGGGTCAAAGTGCAGCGTCACCTTAGTTTCCTTTCGCGCCAACCTACCTACAGATTCCCTAGCGGATTCGTTTTTTGGCCTCATGTGGTGTACTCCCCCGTGTGCGCGCTGTGGAATTACCAGTGTCTCCGCCACTGGTAATATGCCGATTTTTTGTTAGTTTATCGGCATATTATACCAATATGCCGACGCCGTCGGCATATTTATTAACTGGACCAGCGGAATATTTGGTGAAATATCGTACGGGTAGTGATTGTAATATAATGGAAAACGATTGATATTTGCAGGGTCTTTCCAGGAGTGGTAATCAAAAAGAATAATGGTGGAAAGAATTAACGTACGAAGGTATATTGACTTTACCGCCTGAGTAGTCGGCTCCTATACCAATTAATGACGCCCGCCTACCAACAGCTATTTGTTGAAAACAATAAAGGATATTTGGGCCAATTACTAGTCCTCGGCAGTGCCAGCGTGTAGCTGCTCTTCAGGACTAATATGCCGATGGTATCGGCATGTACCAAAAACATGCCGATATTTTGCTGTTTTATCGGCATATCCAATGAACATGCCGACGGCATCGGCATGTTGTTCAACGGCACACGCGATTATTTAACAGGATGTAGGGTCGTTAAAACCACCACCTGGTAGTACCAATTAAAGGTTGTTTCGCCGCTGATCTATAGCAGTATTACCGAAGTGAAAAGGGTCTGCAGAGAGAAATTGTGTTTCTGCCGCATGTCGTTTTACGCTACTGGTGGTACCGTATATCCTCCGTTTCAGAATTGATAGTGGAGTTTCACATTTTATAAGGTAAGCCCCTGTTTTTAGAGTTCCGGGAGTACTGCAGCGAATATGGTAATGTTTCAATGAATTTTGTTATTGTGGCGGCATCGTGACCAGAAAATATTTCTCCTGTGCGCAGAGGATGATCACGGTATTACAACACACGCAACTCGACCCATAATCGATGATATCGCTGTACTTAGGCTGCCTAACACCCAATCGTAAGGCGAGTAGATCTTTCATTAGCGGGAGCAAAATATGTTTGTAGACTCACAGAACTGTGACTCATGGAGACAAGACTTCCCCTGGACATTCCAGTATACTAGCGGACTCCAGAGCCCTGCAGAGATCTCCACCTGGCTTGAAACAACCAGGCAAGAGGTCGAACGAAGGCTAGCCGAATGCGGTGCTGTGCTATTTCGAGGCTTTCCTGTCCACACGGCGCACGATTTCGACGACTTTGTGGCCGCCTTTAGATGGGTGAACTTCCCCTACAGCGAATCGCTCTTAAATGCTGTGCGAGTTAATCGAACGCCGCGTGTCTTCACCGCCAACGAGGCGCCTTCCACGGTAGCAATATACCTGCACCACGAGATGGCCCACCCCCCGGTCTACCCCGCCAAGCTCCTTTTCTTCTGCGAGCAGCCTGCCGAAACTGGCGGCGCAACACCAATATGCCCTTCCTACCTGTTGTGGAATCAGCTTGAGAGGAACTATCCTCAATCGATGGAGGGGCACGACCGGTGGTCGATCGCGCAAAAATGAAAGCTATCCGCTAGATTGATGATGAGCTGTTCAGTGGCAGCCATTCTGTTTTCTGTAGACGCAGGCGCGGCAGGCTGCACATGTTCATGTCAGATCACAACGGTGGGGGATGGTTGGTGGGCCCCATCCACTTCGCGGCTATGAGGAGGCGCTGAGCTGCGGGGGCTGCCCTGCAGTGCCAGCGCCTCAACAGGCTCAGGCTATTTAGCTGGTGCGCCGACCTGCGACACCGGCTTTTGCACCGGCGTGTGCTGCTCGTTATACTGGTCCTTCGCTGTGGTCATATCACTTTGGTAGGTGTCCTCCGTCATATGCGGAAATTTGCCTCTAATCGCCGTAAACAGCCTCATCTGCAGCTGCGGATGCTCATGGATTTGCGGTAGTCCATATGCGTAGTTTTCCTCTACTAGCACGTTCTGTGGCAATAGCCGATAGGCGGTTGCCGCAAACTTGCAGGCGAGCCTTGCCTGCTACGGTCTGAGGACGTTATGGAATAGAAGATCAAGGTAGGCAGCGAGGTACGTCATAGCAGCAACACCCTTATCTGTTTGAAGCTCTACAAACGGTTTTATATGCTTTTCATCGCCATAATAGAGGTCGCCGTCCGCATCAAATACACGCCGCGCAAGGGCATACTTCCCCAAATTCACGGCTGCCATTCAGAGTGCTCTGTTATCGCCACCCCAAGGGTTTTCCGGTGTCACTGAAGGCAAAAGGTAGTGCTGCGCCTCCCTGTAATGCCCGGTGGCTGTTGAGTATTTCCCCATTTCCGTGTGAATGCTCTGCGTCTCCCGCGATATAAAGCCGTGAAGATCCTGCATAGTGGCGTAATGAACCTGATCGGCTATGGTAACTACCGTACGGACGTTGTTGCGCGTTGATGTCATTGGCGCCAGTAAAGGGTCTTCGCTATGCACCTGGTTAAGCATTTCCTGGTATTCACTGGTATCCATGGTCAACAATCTACGAATAGCACGGCGGTAAGTATGGATGACAGAAGCGTAGTCACCGCCCTTCTTTACGGCGTTTG
>JAJZFK010000194.1 GCA_021805405.1 bacterium | reverse complement strand
ACCGCACGTAGGTAATCTGGGGCAGGTTGTCCACCACAAACCGGTGCCTATCGTTGTACCGTTATCGCGTTATGAGAACACGCCGCGTGCTCCGGTTCCGTTTAGGCCGTTAGCCATGCGCGATCCGGTAACACACCAGATTCTGCAGCCTAATGACCTGATTACCCTGAAAAATGGCCGCAAGATTTCTGCCTCGGCTTATTATCAACAGCTTAACGAGTATGAAAAAGGCTTTAACAAGCTTGGCTACTCACTAAGACAGCACGGCGTATTTGAGATAGGACACTACGTGGTGGACTATGCCGCGCTGGATCGACAGGCAAATTTGCTTCGCGCTGCGCGCAAGACGTATGTTCCGGCAGTACCCTTCCAAAAGCAGTTGCAGGGAATTTCACTTGCCCGCTATGTTGGTACGCACAGGTCACCTGTTAAACGTGAGGCGTCTTCTGCCGTGCACGTTGCAATCAATGATGGTATTCTCAATCTTCCCACCATAGCAGTGGGACCTGGTGTACAGAACCGGATACCTAACGCAACTTCGCTCGATTCCCTTGGTACGTTAAACAGGCCCTTGTTAAAAGCGCTGCGTAGTGCGGAGCACAAAGCCCCGTTGCGCCATGACCCACCAGCCAGTGAAACCTTCCCCAACAACCTCGATCTTGGAGATCCTTCAACGTTTGCCGCATATTTTCATTCGTCGGTGGGTTTCGCCGGCGATTCTACAGGCACGACTTTCAATGCTTCTGCGGATACGGGAGGCTACATACTGGGAAACAAAGTGGACGTAATTGGTGTCGGGGTTACACTCACAGCACCGTTAAACGTGAAATCATCCGGAACCGCGCAGATAACCGCAACGCTTTTGGGTAACTCCATTACGCCACCGGCTATTAATATGTCCAACTTCGCTGTTTCCTACAACCTCATCCCTTCATCTGTAGGTAAGCAGGACATAGCACTCTGGTCCACCACAATAATGGTGGGCCCCGTCCCTGTTGCGGTGAATGTGGACCTCGCTATGAAGTTGACGGCAAAGCTGCAGTTGGAGGCGCCGCAGCCCGCAGAGGTGGCACTGCAGCTGAATCCGAGGTTTCGTATTGGCGTCGTTCTAGAGCTTGGCATAGGCGTAGGTGGGGTGGTAAGCGTTGGTGTTGGTGGGGAGCTGGACCTTGTGGATATACAGTCACCTATTACTGCTACCTGCGCTTTGGTGCCCGGCACCTCGTCGAATAGTGGCAATAATCCCAACAACCTGGGTTTGTATGTAAACCTTAACTGGACTTTTTCATATACCTTGCTAGATGGCAAACTCTTTCTATTTGCGCAGTTTGGACCCTTTGAGGCGAGACTTACGCTGTTTAAATGGAGTGGAGTAACCGTTGGACAGTCTACAATTGCAAATGTTTCGAAATGGGACGACCTTGGTATCGCTGTGCCACAATCGCTTGATGGAACAACGGCCTCCAGCCTGCCCACGGGCACTACTCCGCAACTCGCAACAATAGCCCTCCAGGCACTTTGGGGTGGTAATTCCTATGCAAATGGAGATACCATTCCGGGAGGCAACCAGGTACTTATTCAAGCCAGTCCCTTTGACCAGTTTGGAAACTATTATCCCTGTTCGGTGCAGATATCACTTGCCTCTGGCGATGGTAGTCTTAACGGCCAAAATCAGTTCATTCCTAGCGCCAATGGTGGAGCCGTACAATTTAAGGCAGTAAGCGGAAACGTAACATCCGTTCTTAACCTTAATATTACGTCCTTCTATAACCCGGTTATCACACAGGTTACGCCTAATCATGGCCTGCCAGGAAATACAATAACGCTAAGCGGGTATGATCTGGTTCAGGGTGCCCAGCAGCTATGGTTCGGCGGTATTGCGGCAAACTCTGCAACGTTTCCTCCAGGCGCTTCCAGCCAGCCAATTAGTACGCTACAGACCATGACGGCTGTGATACCAGCCCAAACTGTTACAACAGGTGGGTACGTGGCAGTTGGTTTCGCAAACCAGAATCCCTGGCAACAGACTTTTTCGTCAGCCCTTCCAACTCTTCCTCTCTTCTTCTACTACACGCCAGATATTCCTGTGCTGTTAGCAGCCCCGCTTAACGGGTACTACCCGGCAGCCCCGTCTGAAAACCGTATGACCAGCGTCGTAATCCCGCTGCAGATTTGGAATGCCGCCGGGCATCCGGAGGTGGGCAAAACAATCACGCTAACGACCGACAGTGGGACATTCGGAGCGGTATCAAGTAGTTACGGTGGTGTCAGTACCATTAAAAACCCTGTCAAGCAGATTACTGTAACCACAGATGACCGGGGGATTGCGACTGCGACGCTTAGTAACTCACCAAGTTTTGGTGGATTTGGACAGCAGCCGCTGCCTGCTTCATCGCACGTTACATGCTGGAATAATGCCTTGCCAACTTCAAAGATTAACTTTATGATACAATTCCCTCCCTACATACCGCCGCCGTCGCACCCCTATCAGGTTGGGCAGGGCACGACACTAAGTGTAACAGCGGGAAATGGGACAGGTGCTCAAAAACCAAGGGTAATTGTTGGCAGATTTCAGTTTCTGGACAAGAAGGGCGCGCCCGAAAAGGGCTGGAAGATATACGCTACAGCTGTTGGCGGTACCATTACCAGCCCCGCTGTTACCGACCTTTTTGGGTATGTGACGCTGTACATCCACCTTAACAGTGGCTCCAACTCGGCTAAAGTTACTGTTTGGGCCAGCGCTGATGCTAGTCAGACCGTAACCGAGACGCTAGTGCTCCAATGAGGTATACCATCTTCTCCCTAGTGACGGCTATTATCTTCTTAGCTGGCACAGCTAGTGCAGCACGAAACGTGCTCCATTCTAATGGGGCGCTCACTTATCGCCTGGCGTTTACAGAGTATGACGCTACGCAGCTTCAGGCTATTACTGGGAATGCGAAGCAAGTAAACTACAAGGTGACCACAAAGGTAACCGGAACCTATTCTATTGCGTATGTCGCAGGCAAAAATCACGGTAGCCTCTATGCGGTAAGCCTAAGGTTGGCATCTGCCAAATTCCTGGTAAACGATCACCAGCTTGCGAACAGCACACAGATTGCCGCACAGATGCAGCAGAAGTTTCTCATACTCTTGAGCGATGATGGTCGCATTAGTGGCATGTGGCTGCCAACCATGGGTGCATTCGCGTCAGATTACGTCCGGCGAATTATTGGGACCATGGAGGTGGTGCACCCAATTACCAGTAGATTTCAGGAACATTGGGTTAGTAACGAGGATGACGTACTTGGAAAGTACATTGCGAACTACCACTGCAAACGCGGCCAACAACATACGGCCACAATTGTAAAAAACCGGGTTGCATACAACACATCCTCCGCAAATGCACCCGTTAGTACAGACGTAAAGCCGCCTATCCCCACGCCGTCTGGTACCTTAACCGCTCAAGTTAACTTACAGAACTGGCAAATTACCAGTATTCTCGCGAGGTTCCTGGATATAGAGCGCTTGCACGGGCAGATTGTGTCTACTTCGAGATATCAGTTGGCCATACAATTGCAGGCTGCAAAACCCGTTAGCCTCGCTACTGACCGGCAGGATGAACTACTTGCGAAGCGCCTTCGTCGCACTCCGGTAATTACTGTTTGGCAGAACTCGGCGCTAGCGGCTGAGCGTAACCTGGAGAAGAACGCGCTGGGCGGCAGCTCCCTCCAGACACTCGCCGTAAGTTTAGCCGACCTCATAGGCGAAACACCGCGACAGGTTCCTCCCAGCCAAGGCAGCCTTCT
>JAJZFK010000348.1 GCA_021805405.1 bacterium | reverse complement strand
GATATGACCAAAACCGCTGAAGTGGAGCAGGCATTCCTGCGTGCGCTTGAAATTCTAAAATTGTGTGGCTTAAATCCAGTGTCGGCCGAGTTACCGCAAACTGCACCCGTAAATTCGGTGGCCTCGTTCATTATCATGGCCGAAGGTAGTGCAGCACACCGCGAGTTCATTCTGGGTACCAATCTTAATAGGCTGGCAGATATTGTGCAGCAGGCAGGTCTGCTGGCGGGCCTGGCAATTACTACATCCGATTACATAAGGGCCCAGCAGATACGAACAGTGGCAGTAAACCAGCTTAACCGCATTTGGAAGGACTTCGATATTCTGGTGGCACCCACGCTGCTTACGGAAGCACTCCCGGCAGACCGGCCGTTCGTTGACAACGACACTCCCTGGGGCGGCAATGGCGGGCCTGGTAACCTTGCAGGCTGGCCCTCCATATCGCTGCCGATGGGCTTTGGCCCAAACGGGTTGCCGCTAGGTCTAGAACTCATTGCCCCTCCCTTGCGAGAGGGCTCTCTTCTTGACGTAGCCCACGCGTATCAGACAAAAACTGATTGGCACCTACGAATACCCCATGACGTTTAGTGGAGAAATGACACAAAAGAGCGCTGGGCGGCGTCAAATGGTTAGCCGAAGATAAGACAGGCAAACCGGAGACTACCATGAAAACCAATCAACAACTTCAGTTCGTCGTATTTTGCACCGTGGCGCTGTTAGGTTTAGCCACAATTGGTGCAACATCCGCGCAGACAAATGCCGCACCAGCCGCAACACCCAAAGTAACAGTTACAGGTACGGGCGAAATTCAGGTTAAGCCAGATGAGGCGCAGATTTCTGTAGGGGTGGTAACCAACGCTACCACTGCACTGCAGTCTGCTCAGGACAACGCGAGGTTTTCAAATGACGTACAGGAGGCGGCAAAACTTGCGGGTATCATGCCAGACGACATGCAGACCCTAAACTACTCCGTAAATCCTCAGTACAGTTACCCTCCAGCTGGCAGCAACCAACCGCCTAAAATCACGGGTTACCAGGTTGCCAATACTGTACGAATTACCGAGCGCAACATCGGGATGCTGAGCACTGTGCTTGATGGGGTTACCAAGGCAGGCTCCAATACCATCAACTCCATAGATTTCACCATACAGCATGTCAGTGGTTTGGAGGACAAGGTGCTACGAATGGCTGCACAGAGAGCCAGGGCAAAAGCCGAGATAATTGCTGCCGCATCTGGAATGAAATTAGGTATCCCTATCAGTATTCAGGAGGGCGAAATCTATCATCCATCCCCTATGCCAATGATGATGATGGCACGGAGTGACGCGAAGATGATGAGTGCCGCTCCTCCCATCTCAGGGGGTAAACAGACGGTACGTGCTACTGTTACAGCGGTGTATACCATGGTGCCGTTAGGGTAGCAACATTGCCTGCCAGGTATTCCACAGGCTTAGCCCAAAAAAGCGGTAGAGCCTGTGGCGCACTCTCGTCGTTCACTTAAGTGATGTTGCCCACCGTTAAATACTTGTTGCAATGTTTCTGGCTGGTTTCGTTAGGTCTTGCCATTTCCACCAGGCCAGCAGCAGCCCAGAACCGCGTACAAATGCCAGTGCTGCATGGCAAGGCGGTAACGGCAGCAGCAACGCCTACCGGTACGCAGGCGAGTACGGCTACTACCGCGACAGCGCGGCTGTGCAGTACGTGCGCGCCCGCTACCTCAACGTAGTGCAAGGCAGGTGGATGAGCGCAGCCCCGCTGCGCTTTGAGGCTGGCGACTACAACCTCTACCGTTATGTGGGCAACGAGCCGGTAGGCAGGATGGATGCTAGTGGGCTACAGCGAGGCGGGCCAGTCATTGAAGTGCCAGTTCCATGTTCTCACGTTCCCCGTGGCTCGATCTCCTGGGTGGGCTCGTTGTGTATTATAGGAGGTGGGATAGAGGCGTGCTATGAAATATGCACGTATCGGCCCGGTCATCCGTCTGTACCATTGACGTCCCTGGGCGAATATATTGGCAAATGCCTGTTTCCGTGCAACGGCGAAATTCAGGCACCTAAATGCCCTCCATGTCCGCCAGATGAAAAGCAGTTGGACAAGGTTCCCCCTAGCGACCCACACTTCGACAAATCGCACAATGCGTGTTGACTCGGAGATCATGTACACTACTATCGCTGGTATGGTCCCGGGCCATGGCCGGCGTGTAAATGCGATCGAAAGCAAGTCAGGTTTGTATGTGTGAGCAAAAAGTGGGGGTCGAATGGCATCCGATGCCCTAACCGCCGGCAACCACCTAAGCACGGTGATCATGGCGGACAATAAGGCACTGATTTTTATATTCATTAAAGAGTCATTTGATTTTCAGCCAATGCTAGAGGAAGAATAAATTGGTCGATCTCATGCAAATGTTCCTAGATTGGCACGTCTCTCAGTGCCCACCGCCTCCGGAAACGTTCGCGGCAAGCGGGTTGCAGGAAGATAACCGCTGTGTGCTTATCAGTACGATCGACAATCCAGGCTGGAACGTTGGTGTAAAGATAACCGCAACCAATTTAGAAGGTGCAGAGATGACGCCCGTTAAACTAGATATTGATGACAGGTGGATAATCTGCGAAATCATACACGATGAATTTGTTGGAATCGGCGATCAATACAAGCTCATTACCATATTGCAGTACTTCCACGAGCTATTTAATAAGGACGGGTGGAAAGCTCCCCCCCATGAGGTCGACGTTAATGGGAACACCAGCCATCTTGCGGAGCGCTTGCAGGCGTGGTATGCGGCGCAATGTCAAGACATCAGCGATGTACCACCAGGCGTACAACCATGGCATGACCGGTATGGGCTCTCAATTTATGGCGACGAGAACCGTTGCTGGCGTGTGGAGATTGACATCTCCGGCACCAACCTAGAACATGCCGCAATGTCACCGGTCAATATAAGCTACAGTCCAGACGACTGGATGAGATGTGAAATAACCACAGACGACTACGGTACAATCATGTTCTGTGGTGAGGGCGATCCTGGTAAACTACTCAATATATTGGCCTGTTTCTTTGAGTTAGCTGACAAAGCCGCATAGGATTGGCTGGTGCTTGCTCACCAAAATAGGTAGCACCTATGAAATAGCGCATAATATGCAAATTTGTGATAAGGTCTTTCAGAGGCGCGCGCCCCAACTTCTCTGGTTTCGCCTAACATCGCGTCGCCATCATCCCGTGGAATCGGCAATGACAACCGCCGTACAACCAGTACCCTCCGCCTATGCGCAACCCAACAACGCAACGGACACCGCGCCAAGCACGCCTGGCACCTACGCCTTCCAGTGGGAGATGGTGCAGGACGGCGTAGAGCACTTCGGCGACTTCACCCCGCTGGTGAGTGTGCAGGTAGGCGCAAGCGAAGTGGGCACGCCAGACGGTCTGCTCACCGCCCTGTGGGATAACGACAACCTGCTGCTGGAGCTAGACGCTGCGCTCACGGTGACCGGCAGGTATACGGGCACGCCAGATGCGTGGGGTGGGCTGGTATCGCAGTGGCAGCAGGCGCAGCTGGTAGATCGCTGGAACTCGCCGTCGTCATCGTTTTACGCGTTCGACAGCCAGGGCAGCACGCGCGTGCTCACCAACCCCGCCGGTGCCGTGACCGACGCCTACGCCTACCGGGCTTTTGGTGCCGCATGGCAAGGCGGTAACGGCAGCACCAACGCCTACCGGTACGCAGGCGAGTACGGCTACTACCGCGACAGCGCGGCTGTTGAGTACGTGCGCGCCCGCTACCTTAACGTACTGCAAGGCAGG
>JAJZFK010000322.1:351-3800 GCA_021805405.1 bacterium | reverse complement strand
GCATGCAGTATGTGCAGGGTGTAAGCAAGACAACCCAGCCAGCGACCTGCTTCAAGGCGATGAGCGAGCCGAATATACTCACCGGCAGCGGCGGGCGAGGGGTAGTGGTGCCCAGCCGCGGCTTCCAGGTGATGGGCAAGAAGCCAGGGCCTGCGAAGAAACAGGCATGCAAGAGTCACTATGACAAAAACATTCTATGCATTCTATTTGGCATTGATTGTCCAAAGAAACACGTTAAAGAACCAAAGTCATGTACCGATGCAAGTGGTGTTTCCCTTTGCGAACAGTGCCTCAGTGACCTTTATACTGAATGTTTAAAAGAGTCTTCGACGCTGTATTGCCTTGCCATTCTCCGTGGGTGCCAAGGCGTTTGCCATGAAGGCCCAGGTAACGGGAAAGACGTTTATAAGTGTTGGCAGCAAGGGGAAAACGCATAGATGAAACCTGCGAACTTATCGTGTATGGCACCTTGCATGTTATTGCTTGGCTGCACATGGAATACCGGTACTAAAAAACCTATTATGCCCAAAGAGGGCGTGCATGTCGGTGATCTATTTGTAACACCAATTCCATCTTTGAAAGCTATCACTATCAATGGTACGAGGTATTCAGCTTTCAATATAAGTGGTAGCTTCGAAATGTCAATGACATACATACCAACTTCGCGAACTTACCATGCAGATGCTCAAGCTGTCGCGAACAGGCTAACAGCCCGCATGGATGCGGTATTCCAAGCCAACGGCGCTAAAATTCTCCACGCTTCTAAACGTGAGAAACACTACGGGAACTGTAATGCCGCCGTCATGACCGCCACTATAAGGCTTAAAACGAAGTATGAGCGAACAGCGCAAATATTGTTCATTTATAAACACAAACGGTATGTTCTGGAATACTCATACTTCTATTCAAAAGCGGCGAAAATTCCAACGAAGCTAACGAAAGCATTCGCCGTACTTAACACCCAAATTGAAAGTCAGCTGAAGTGATCGTCAGTATCCGAGACACGGTTCGTATCTCAGGTTTTAATGCTGACCACTTATTGCAAACCACACGGGCACCTGCCAAACCGCGCTTAGCGAGCCGGGCATCCTCACCGGCAGCGGCGGGCGCGGGGTAGTGGTGCCCAGCCGAGGCTTTCAGGTGATGGGCAAGAAGCCAGCGCCTGCGAAGAAACAAGCGTGCACAAGCCATCCTACGCTCGACTGTTTAAACCGTTGCCTAAAATTGGGATTTGATTGGGTGTATTGTGCCACTATGTGCTTGAAATGGCGCGCAAATAGGGCATGCAGTAATCTCGAGTGGGAAAGTTGTGATCGGTTCTGCAAAGGCTCGTTCGGCACAGATCATCTTTGCACTAGCTGTTCCTACGATGAAACTAACCGCGAGTACAATTGGGCCTGCGGAAAGTACTTTATGTTGTGAGAGACCTAACAAGAACCGCTATTGTCGATGCCGTATGGCAACTCGGGCAGATTCTAGAACTAAGTCCGACGAGGTTGAACAAACTGTTTCATTTCAGCAAAGGAGTTGGACAAGCGACTTAACCTAGGGCATCAGGCACAATCGCTCACGTTCGTATGGCGGAAAGAGAATTCGCCGGGGGTAAAAAGATGAACCAGGTCATTCAAGGCAAATCGGTTTCGTTCAATGCTACACTATTTCGCGCTCCACTGAACTCGAGTTTGGAGCCGTTACCGCAACTTGTTAGAGGGCAGAAGCTGTTAGTTCGTGCTTGTATGCCCGACCAACTGAAGATTGAAGACGTGACTACGCGGCGGGACATCCAACACTATTCGCACATGATTTTTAATCCATTTGGCTACTTTATAGCGGATGGTACGATGCAACTGGAGATGGATAAGGTATTGCGCCGCTATGTAAGGGGACCTGCTGCGAGCCGAATTGAGGATATAAAGGGCACCATGGGCTTACCCTCATGCGTTTTTAACGATATGATTTTCACCTCGGATTTTTCGTCAATCTTTGCGAATACCCGTGTCACTAACTGGAAACAACAAGAGGCTAGAGTTTATACTCGCCGAATGTTCCGCTCGGAACGTGAGGTCGAGCAAAAGCTAGTTGTTGCACTCAGCACCGGGCTACCAATTACCATCAGCGAATACCGCCGTGTAGAGGATGAACCATTCGTTGAAATACTCCGAGTAAATTATTCCGCGTGGGAATTCAATAAGGACTTTGGTGCCGAATTTTTTAGCACATTGGAGCCTGGTGGCTTTGAAGTATTTACTCCTCCACCCTGTTAAAGCACCCTGTTGGATGGGCTGAACCATTATAGTCGAGGAAAATGAAATGCAGCGTATTAAGCCGTTGGCAATAATGATCACACTGTTCGTTCCTAGCACGCACTACTTGCCCCGTGCCAGGGTAGTTCCAATTCGCATATCCCCTACCAGTGCGCGCTCTGTTATAGCAAATTTGGCTCGCGCCGTGTCACCACTCCATTCGGCCATTTTGGCAGGCAGCCAGGCTGATGGGTCTAACTATGTATGCTGGTTCCAAAAATCGCGTGCATGGTACCGCGTCGATTCGTATCATTATCACCGGCTGTGTACCCGGGTCGTTATATATAATGGCACCCTAAAAGTGTGGGATATGCAAACCGGAAAGCTCGCTATTGATAGCGCTTACACACGGAAACTGAGTAGAAAGGATGACGTATGGGACGTAATTTCAGATGACCTGTTCAGCACCGATATTCATGGGACAGTTGAAGGCGCAGTCAACGCTGGGATCTACCTTCCAGAGTTAAACGACAACGCACATAACCACATTCTGCGTCTTCCTTTAGCGAATAAGGGAAAGAAGGGAAGTCGCAGTACTCACGAACAATCGTATTATTTGGAGGATGAACCGCAGGTATATCCTGTAAAAACCCGGCTATATTTTGTGACCAGGATACGTCAAGGTTGGACGTTTGTCGGTGACTTTTTTATCTATTCAGTCGAATACAATAAGTCCAGCAAAGATGTTGATGAAGTGACTCTGCAAATATACGACCCTGCAAAGAAGGCCGCAGGCTTTTTGTTAACCGAAAGGTTGGCGTACCTGGAGAAAAACGTTTCGATACCAAAACATGTGTTTGCGAGCCCAAGAGCGTCTGATGAATAGACTAACAGGGTGAATTTGCATTTTAAATATGCACAAGCCTTTGATTAAATGCAGACTTTGGCGAAACGATTAAGTGTTGGAATAACAGCTCAAAATCATTGGTCTGTTGTTGCAAAATATTGATTTATTGATGGTGTTGATGAAAGACTGGTGGTACCTAATCGCTCAGGTACGAAGGGGGTCAAAATAACATTGGGCAAGTATGGGTACGGCAGGCGCAGCTGCTCAGCATCTCGCATAGCGGCACGCTTGCCTACCAGTACGCTTACGGTGCGGATGGCAACCGCCGCTGGGCGAAGGACATCGCTAACAACAAGTGG
>JAJZFK010000322.1:0-341 GCA_021805405.1 bacterium | reverse complement strand
CCTGCGGCGTTGCGTGCGGTGCTGGCGAACTCGTCGAGCAGGGCAGCGACCTCACAGGCGCCACCTGGACGACGAACGCGCAGTACCTGCGGGAGGGAGGCAGCTGCAGCAGAATGCTGATACGCCGCAAGAGCAGCACGGACGATGAGTACCACCACGAGGACCCACTGGGCGTGTTCGGAGTGATTACGGGGGCGAATGGGGCAGTACTGAGCAGCAACATTTACGATGCGTTTGACGTACTGCAGTTTTCTACAGGCGGAAAACTCTCGCTGTACATCAGTGAGGGGATTCACACCTTGCATGCCGGAACGAACATTGCTGTATTAGGACAGGAGGTT
>JAJZFK010000199.1 GCA_021805405.1 bacterium | reverse complement strand
GTTGTCAACTCTATTACCTCCTTTGCTTATGGCCCATCATCGCTGGAGAGTTTTGCTTTGCCTACAATAGGCTTGACGCAAGAACCGGTGAACTGCCATAATAGATTAACGAATTGTACTATCTGTGCGGCATATTTATGCAACGGAGCAAAATGATTATCCCGGAGGCCTCGTCCGTGTTGGTGGGCACTTTTCAGGGCGGCGCGAATTGGCGTCGCCCGGATACTCACGTTTGTCAAGCGTGATGCCCCAGGTGATCAACCAGTTATTTTAGCGCCATCGTCCTGTTGTAACGGACGGTGGCTTTTTATTTTGGAGTTTCAACTTTATGGACACAAACTATTCCGAACCACTATATATGCTGAGGCATAGTACGGCACACCTTCTCGCGCAGGCCGCCGGAGAGCTTTTTCCGGGCGTTAAATATGCCATTGGGCCGCCAATAGAAGACGGGTTCTACTACGATTTTGAGTTTCCTACTCCGTTAAAGGAGGAAGACCTGCCCCGTCTGGAAGAGAAGATGTTAGAGATATCTAAACGCAAGCTGCCTATCACCAGGGAAGTGATGGAACGTGATGCTGCTCGCGAGCACGAATTGAAGCGTAGCCAACCTTACAAGGTTGCGCTAATAGACGATTTGCCAGAGGGTGATGAGATATCATTCTACCGCCAGGGTGATTTCATCGATCTCTGCCGGGGGCCTCACGTGCCAGATACCGGTGCACTCAAGCATTTTCATCTCATGTATATTGCAGGAGCGTATTGGCGCGGCAGCGAAAAAAACACCATGCTTACCCGTATATACGGCACTGCATGGCCCAGCAAAGAGGAACTTGACGACTACCTGTACCGGCTGGAAGAGGCAAAGAAACGAGACCATAAGGTTCTTGGTCGAGAGCTGGGTCTATTTATGTTTTCGCACGACGTAGGGCCAGGTCTTCCGCTATGGTTACCAAAGGGTGCTACTCTGCGGGATACGCTCGTAGATTTCATGAAGAGCGAGCAGTTAAAGCGGGGGTACCAGGGAGTTGTAACACCGCATATTGGTAACGCTCGCCTCTACGAAAAGAGCGGCCACCTCAAGAATTATAACGCAAAGATGTTTCCGCTTATGACCGATGCCGACGAGGGCGAAACGTATGTACTAAAGCCTATGAACTGCCCGCACCACATCATGATTTATGCAAACGAGCTGCGATCATATCGTGACCTGCCGGTGAGGCTAGCAGAATTTGGCACCGTGTACCGATATGAACAGAGTGGTGAGCTAACAGGCATGCTTCGGGTGAGAGGGTTTACTCAAGACGACAGTCATCTGTTCGTAACGCCAGGTCAGCTCAAGGATGAGTTTAAAGGCGTTGTAGACCTCATGCTGTTCACGCTGAAGCGATTGGGCCTGGAAGATTACCGGGTTCGTATTGGCGTGCGTGACCCTGCCGACGACAAATACATAGGTACCGATGAGAACTGGAATGCAGCGGAGGATGCGATATTGGCTGCCGTTCAGGAGCTGGGAATGGCGTACGAAGTCTCTAAGGGCGATGCGGCCTTTTATGGCCCCAAGTTGGACCTCATGGTTCGTGATGCGCTTCGACGTGAATGGCAGATGGGAACCGTACAGGTTGACTATAACCTACCAGAGCGATTTGACCTCGAGTACATTGCGGAGGATGGGCAGAGGCACCGGCCGATCATGATTCACCGGGCTCCATTTGGTTCGCTAGATCGCATGATAGGCCTGTTGGTCGAACAGTATGCTGGTGCGTTTCCTTTCTGGTTAGCACCGGTGCAGATCTCGATTATTCCAATAGCCGATCGTCACGTCGATTATGCATCCACGTTACGAGACGAACTGAGAGAATCGGGTTTTCGTGCAGATGTAGATGGACGGAACGAAAAGATGGGCAAACGTATTCGAGAGGCGGAGATGCAGAAGATCCCTGTAATGCTGGTGTGTGGAGATCGCGATGTAGAAGCCGGTACTGTGAGCGTACGTCGGCGGGGTGAGGGCGATTTGGGAGCAAAGACGCGATTAGAGCTTCTTGATTACCTTAAATCCCTTCTCCCTGTAAACTAACTTGTAACCTACCCCGCCGCATCATAGTCAATAAGGATGCTGCGGGGTCGTATGCGGGTTAGCCCAGCGGTACAACCGCCAGGGAGGAAGCTCGTGGTTCCAGTTGCCAGACAAAACGTAGAAAATCCCAGTCACAAACTGATGATGGCTCGTATTTCGTTTAGTACGAGTTTTCTTCTGGTTTGTGCAAAACTGGTTTTAGCCATCACAAGCGGGTCGGTTAGCGTCTTCTCAGAAGCTCTACACTCCGGCGCTGACCTGTTCGCTTCTGGGGTATCCTACCTTTCTGTGCGTGTATCCAGCACTCCTCCAGATAATGATCATCCTTATGGCCACGGTAAAGTGGAGAGCCTCTCTGCGCTGTTTGAATCTGTCCTGATTTTTGTTGGGGCTGCCCTTGTCCTGGCTGGTGCACTTGCTCGTCTTAGGCATCCGCAGATTCCACACTCGAGCGGCTTGCGTGCAGGCATTGCGCTTATGGCTGTCTCCTGCGTCGTCAACATTGTGCTCTCAATTGCGTTACGTAGAACCGCACAACGCGAGCGGTCGCCGGCAATGGATGCCGATGGCAGACACCTTGCCGCGGATGCGTTTACTTCCGCCGGTGTTTTTGTTGGCCTCATTCTCATTCGTACAACAGGGCAAGGGTTGTGGGATCCTGTAGTTGGCTGTGCGGTGGCCGTTGGTATGGTTATAACAGGCATACGGTTGTTTCGAGATGCAATCCAGCCTTTAATGGATTCTAGGCTCCCTATGGCCCAAGAGGCGCTAATCCTACAGGTTTTGAACAAGGATGACCGCGTACTAGGGTATCATAAATTGCGGACCAGGTGGTCAGGCCCTATGCGAGAGGCAGATGTCCATGTGCAAATTGAGGACATGGTCACTCTTCTGGAGGCGCACTCACTCACCGAAGAGTTGGAAGACAAGATACGGTCTTGCCTCCCAGGCATACATATAAGTATTCATATTGAACCTTTTCATGCTGAAATGCGCCACCAGCGCGAAGCACTCGCCGCCGCTGAACTACAGAATTACGAGGGTGGCAAAACCGAGAGGAAAGAGCATTAATGCAGACAGTACTGTTTGTGGCAGTTCGCCCAGCTTCTATGCACTTTCTCCACTCTTTGCTGTCTGTAGGAACTCTCATCATCTGGATTGGTGCCATGCTCCTTTTGTTGCATGGTAGGCGCTTCTATCAAAAGCTAACCGACCTTACCCCGTTGCCTCAAAACAGCGATAATCTTCCCCGCCTAAGCATTCTCGTACCCGCGTGTAACGAAGCATCCACTATTGAAGAAGCGATGCGAAGCATCCTGTCGCTCGATTATCCCAACCTTGAAATTATTGCAGTTAACGACCGTTCAACCGATGGTACCGGCCTAATACTCGAAAAATTGTCGCAGCAGAACCCGGTGTTGAAAGTCCTGCACATTTCGTCACTGCCCGCGGGATGGTTGGGTAAAAACCATGCTTTACAGGTAGCAGCCGATGGGGCTTCGGGAGATTGGCTTTTATTTACGGATGCTGACGTCGTCTTTGAAAGCGACGCATTACGCCGCGCAGTGGGATATGCCACAGCAGCAGATATTGATCACCTGGTTATTACTCCGCGATGTGATACTCGCGACTTTTGGGAGCGCCTGTTCGTAAGCTATTTTGGCTTGATGTTCTGGTTTAGAAGTCGAGCCTGGACGGCATCGGATCCGCGACGAAGCGCATATGTTG
>JAJZFK010000261.1 GCA_021805405.1 bacterium | reverse complement strand
GTCGCGAAGTGGCTGACCTGTGAAGACACGTTCCTGAGATTGAACGGCAATGAGCCGCAAGCGTAGATTGGTGATGGCAGGCTGCAATCCGGAGGCACGGTATTGAGCGTCCTGATACAGCCTGTTTTGAAGGGCAAGCAATTCTGTGCGGTACTGCTCTCGCGCTTTCTCCGTTTTCTCCCTGGCATAAAGCTCATAAGGAATACGAGTCGCAGCTTCGAGGATCTGCCGGTAGCGAGCCAGATACCGGGTTACGGAGTCCTGCATATTGGCGGTACGTTGGCTGGCGAGGCTAATTACGGAAAATGGCGGTGAGGGGAAAAGGCGCGCAGTGGCGGGTAAGCTTACTTTGGGCAGCTGCCGGTTCGCGTCTACGTTGCTAATGTGCTGCAATTTGAGCAGATACGCTGCCTGCCTCGCAGCAGGGTCCATCCCAACCAGTGCAGAGATTCTTATAAAGGCACGCGGCTTCGCTACAGAACTGGGATGCCCACAACCTGAACATCCCAGCACCGATAAACCGGCCACTAATGCGGCAAGTCCACCAGATTTGTAGTAGCCAGTAGGAATCATTGGTACATGAAACTGCTGCTCTCCACGAATGACGCTATTTGTTGAGCGCCTTAACTACACTCTCGGTAAGGTCTACTTCTCCGTAAGGAGCGACATCGGTTGAGAAGACCACGCTGCAGCCCTGCTGTTTTGCAACCTGGCTAAGAGCCGTATTAACCTTCTGCCTTACCTGCACCTGCATCTGGTCAATTTCGGTCTTCCACTTTTCGGTGTCCTGGTTGTACTCGGTCTGAATACGGGTATCCGTGTCCGATTGCGCCTGAACGTATGTCGAGAGCTGGGTCTTGTCCTGATCGGTGAGTGCGCCGCTAGCAGTACTCTGCAATCTCTGCAAGTTCTGGGTTGCGGTCTGGCTTGCAGTTGTAAGGGCTGCCATCTGGGTCTTCTGTTGGGCGGTAAGTCCCTGGGGTGACTGCGACGCAACAGTGAGATCGGCAAGCGACTGCTGATCTTGTGGGCTGAGAAGCGGGTTGGCTTTCCAAACATCAAGCCTGGTCTTCAGCTCTTGCTTCTTTACGTTCAGCGCCGCATTGAAGTCTGTGATCACTTTGTATTCAGAAGAAATCTGATTAATGTCGATAACACCAATTTTAATGCCGCCAGTTTTCTGTTGGCCGTGGGCACTGGTCAGCGTTGCTATTATACAGAGGGCGATAATTCCCAGAAGCAGCGAGTTCCATCGGCGGGAAGACAGAGTCATGTCTTCTATGTTCCTTTCAACATTTTAGTTGTTGCGGGTTATTATAGCACTTACTGTACGATTAACCGGGCTGACTGTGACCGTCGGGCTCCGGCGGGAGAAATCGCTGGATTTCTTCATTACCAACTATGCGCAGCTGCGCCACGGCATCGCGTGCCCCATCGCTTCGAGAATTGCTCAAGGTCATAAGAAGTGCTTCCAGTAGGTCACCCTTCAGGTTTGGTAGCATTGCAAGAATTGCCGGCAGGTATTCATCCTCCATGGTGCCCAACAGGTAAATTGCGGCTGAAACTGCCAAATTCTCGTTCTCGTTGTCTAGAAATCGCACCAGGCATTCAGCTGCACGAGGGTGTTTTAGCTCTACGAGGCCGGACATGCACTCAGCCAGCAACGCGTTATTCGGCTCTGCAGGATCCGATAGTTTGGCATAAAGCGCGATAGCCGATTGCGCCTGCTCAAGCCGCACTAATGCCTGTACTGCAGTGCATTGCGATGACCTGTCGAAAAACCGCTGTGCATTCTCTGTTGGGCCAATGTAAAAAAGTAGAAATGCAAGATCCATAACCGGGTCGCCAAAGGGTATAGTCGCAAGAGCCATTGCACAGTTACTACGCAACGGGCCAGCTGTGTCCAGACAATTTTCCAGTTGATAGGCGCGCAGTCCGTCTCTTAGTGCCGGCACCGCTTCCAGGGCGTGCATGTTTCCCAGCACTGCAGCCAGGTTTGCACGTATGTAGCAGCCAGGATCGCGCTTGTAGCCGTCTTCCATGAGATACAGAAACCGCGCGAGAACAGGTTCAACAGAAATTGGTTCCGCACGCGCGACGAGACGTACTGCTGCATCGGCTGCCAGGTAACTGGACCTGTCCTTTATCGCAATACAGAGGAGTTGAGTGCGGTCGGGCTCGCCCAGCGCATCGCACATGCGTATCACCTTCATGCGTAAGGCGGTATCGCGTGATTTAAGCAACTCGCGTAGTTCGGAAGCGGTATACTTCATAAACTGAATTTTACCCGCATTTAATCCCCACTAAACACCGCACATTTTTACGGTTCACTCGCGCGCTAGCAGGAATTGCCACACACACACGAGAAGTTATTTGCCATGGAAAACAATCAATCATCACAGCAAAAAGCGCAGAACATCGATTGGGTTTTGACGGTGGAGACCCTCTTCAAGGACAAACCATTTGATGTCCGCCACCTATCATCACCGATTTGGATGGCAGACAATCAACGTTTCTCTTACACCGACAAACTGCCGGAATCCGACATTGTCGGCCTATGGATGTTCGATTGCTCATCTAACACACGAACTATCGTAACGCCGCTTTCTACTCTACTCCACTCACCCGACGACACAGAAGGACCAAAGCCGCTGCCTATATCAGGATATCAGTGGTCGCCCGATGAAACCAGGGTATTAATCGCCAACGTACCGGCACGACGATCATCGCAGGGTAACAGCCGATTATACGTATATGATGTGGCAAAGCAGCAACTTGCCTGCATTACGCCCGTTACCGGCCAGTACCGATGTGCACGCTGGTCACCAGATGGTACCGCAGTAGGCTATGTGCGCGATAACAATATATGGTTTATTCGGCTGGAGGATGGCCAGGAAACACAGTGCACGTTTACTGGCGACAAACTGCTATATAACGGCGTATTTGGCTGGGTTTACGAAGAGGAACTGGACATGGTGGCCGGTTGGGAATGGTCGCCTGACGGCAAAGAGATTGCGTTTTTTGAAACGGGCGAATCTAATGTACCTGAAATCCTCATCCCCGATTACAATCAGCACACCATGGTACCGGCTTCAACGCGATATCCCCAGGCGGGAGACGCCAACCCCGTTGTGCGCGTGGGCATACTGGCAATTGGTAACCTGGCTGCCGCCCCCCGATGGCTCAACACCGGGATGGATGCTACAGACTACCTTACGGCTCTTCAGTGGCTGCCAGGAGGTGATCTACTGTTACAACGCACTCCCCGGCTGCAGCAGAAGATTGAACTACTGCGATACCGCTTGGGCAGCACCGAACCTGACATACTGCTGACGGAAGCTGATGACTGCTGGCTTACACCCCATGGACAGGTAACGATTGTAGATAACGGCGACTCTTTCCTCTGGCTTTCGAGCCGGGATGGGTATACACATATCTACCAGTATTTCATCCAAGGTGGGGATCCTATCCAGATAACTAGCGGTGAGTGGGAAGTAGATACCATTGTCGGCATCGACACAGGGCGCAATGCTGTAATGTTCTCAGCGGGCCTCCCAAATCCTATGAGCCGTACGATCTATCGCGCGCCTCTTGGCAAACACGGCGAAATGACATTGCTCTCGCAGCCGACTGGTACAAGCCACTGTGTCCCCACTCGTGATGGCAGTAAATTCATTCTTGCCCACTCCTCTGTTACATCCGTTAACAAAACCGTACTGGTAACCGATGCTGCGTCTGAGCCGTTTGTGCTTGTGGAAAACAGACTGCCTTTCCTGGAGAAATTGCACCTGGCACAGGTGGAGTTCC
>JAJZFK010000033.1 GCA_021805405.1 bacterium | reverse complement strand
GAATATGATCCTGTCGCCTGTGTGTGTGGTGTTACAACGAGGTGCGACGCCGCCATAACCTCAGCAGCATCTCCATCACTTAGGTAACCGGTTACCACTACCCGCTTAGCGAGCCCCCTCGCCTCAATTTCACGGCCAAGGCTGTCGGCATAAGGCCGCATCGAATCATTACGCGGGCCACCAGCTATCACAAGCACCACATCATCAGGAAGCTTCTGCAGAACACCTAGCGTTAATTCATAGCCCTTGTTTGGTGCAATGAACCCAAAAAGTGATATGACCTTCTTGTCCAAAACTCCATAGTTTCTCAGAAACTCTCTGCCATGATCCGGTGCGGGCAGCGCAGGCGGAATTCCGGTGGGTACTACCTCAATAAAGCCAGGTTTTGCGCCACGTTCAATCATAGCGTTTCGGGCTGCTTTGGTATGCACAATAGTAAGCGCAGTGACAAAAGGCGCTATCTCCACACTCTGTACCCAAGGTTTGTTCAGCATGAGAGCGCTCTTAATCAGGCGTTGCAGTGGACGACGCTCAGTAGGCAGGCGAAGCATTTCAGCAGCACCGTAAGTGGTATGTGCCGTCATTACAACCGGCTTCTTTAAGAGATAGCGCATCTGCCAGAATGCTGAACTACGCGGTAGAACACCGCCCCAGAAACTGAACTCATGTTGAATGTGAACGAGATCTATTCCATCCGCGTTCAGCTGTGCCGCTTGTTCCTGGTAGTGTTCTAAAGACTGCTTGCCGGGCGTGATTGGAACAGTTACAACTTCTACACTGCATGAGTTGGCCAAGGCACCCGTGAGGGCACGCGTATATGCGGCAATACCGCAATCGTTCCCTACCGTCGTCAGCATTGCTACCTTCACGAGCTTATTGGCACCTCTTTTAGTGCTCTTTCGTGCCAGGTACACACCTTTGAGAAACCGTTATCCTGGGCGATGTTGGCAGCATAGTCGTAGGCGTGACCGAGCTGGTCTGGATGGTGCGAATCGGAGCCTATACTGATGCGCTTTCCTCCGGCGCGTGCAAAAAGCCTTACCGTGTGCGGGTGTGGATATGTTATGCCCAGTCCCTGATGCAGGCCAGCTGTATTGATCTCCAAGGCCATGGGAGTTTGAGCGGTGGTTTCAAATAGGCCTAGCAAGTCGTCTTCAAACTCTGCAGGATCATACGGTCCCCATGCAGCAATGCCCCTGCGATTTGCATATTCAAGGTGCGCAAGAACATCAAACAGACCCGTTTTCACCGAGTCTTTTACAGCCGAAAAATAGTCCTTGTAGGCAATTTGTCTTGTGCGACCACGGTTGTAATCGTCTGTCATCAACATTTTGCGATGAATATAGTGAACGCTGCCAAGGACAAAATCGAAGGGGTGGCTCGCGAGATAGCTTGCGATTTTGTCCTCAAACCAGATCTGGTAATCAATTTCGATACCGGCTCGAATATCGAGAACATCGCCATAAAGCTGCCGGGCTCTCTCTATTTGGGCTCGATATTCATCGTAATCAAAATAGTCTACTTCCGGATCAAACGGATCGAAATCCTTGTGCTCCGTGAACCCTATCTCGTTGAGGCCAATCTCAACTGCCCGCGCACACTGATCGTTAATGGATGCCCTGCCGTCATGCGAACAGAACGAATGAACCTGATTATCAACTGAATAGAGGCTATCTGACAATTTAACTATCACCCCTCCAGGTCAATATGACCCGTAATCATTTGGGTTTTCCCCGCTCCAATCCGCATTAAAAATTCGCCAGTGTTTCTCATGGAGCAGGCCCATTAGTACAGGCGTATTGACCCTGTGAAAGTAGAGAGTAAGGTGGCCGGTGCCAACTGTGCTGTTAAAGTCGGGCCCTGCATCCTTAACCACAAGGTCGCCAGAAACTATTACTGTGGCTCCGTTATGAGCCACGGTAACATTCTGCACGTCTGCCTGGGGCGAATGCATGGCAGCAAATGCGCTGTTTAGTATCTGCCTCAATTTTTCAGGTCGCATATGCGCGATTCTAACATTAGCGCCGTCATCTACCTGTTCCATGATGTAGCCAATGTCTTTGTTACGTACAGCTACTTCCATTAAGTGCACCTTGGCGATGGCACGCGCCGTGGTTAGGTCTTGCCCTGTGTGTTGACCACTCACGTACGTCACCACTAGAGCAAGGGCAAGGACTGCGCAAACGCCTAGCAGAACAAGCGAACTTTTGCGCATCGCACACCTCCTATGGTGTCACCGCCTAGCTTAGCGGAAGTTAATGAGACGGGTTTGCGGATTGTAAGGTCTACTATTATGACGCATACATGCAAAGGAAAGTATGTTGCACCAGGCCATTACCAAGGTTGAATGTTGAACCATTAGTTGCTCCATTGCAACAAAAGTAGTGGAATTAAGGTTCTACGCAGGTTGCTTGTGTAACGGGAGCGAACATTCTATCGTGGCGTTAATGCATAATAGTTCACATCTAGTGGCGGAACGCAACGTTCTACTACGTGGGAAGGTAACCCGCGCTCTCGTGACTGACAGCTCTAATGAACGGTTGCTGGTAGGCAAACTCAAACAGGGAGACGAGCATGCTTTTGCCCAGCTCATCCACCTGTATGAACACCGGGTATACGCCATGGCCTTTCGGTTTACAGGATCCCGCGAGGACGCCGAGGATATTACCCAGGAGACATTTCTGGGCGTGCTTAGCAGCCTGAATCGGTTCAGGGGTGCAAGTAAGCTTTCTACGTGGGTTTATCGCATCGCAATGAATCACTGCCTGGAGCACGTTCGACGCCGTAAAGCTGATACGGTACCCTTGAACGAAGAGCTTGCAATTACAACTTCTTCACCAGGAGATGATCCCGCAAGAAGTGCCGAGCAATGCGAAGCTAGCGATGCGGTTCAGAACGCGCTCCTTGGGCTGTCGCCGGACCACAGGCAAGTAGTTGTACTGCACGAGTTGCAGGAGCTAACCTACGGTGAAATAGCCGACGCTTTAGATATACCAGTAGGTACAGTGAAATCACGTCTGTTCAATGCTATGCGAAAACTTAAAGAACTTTTATCGGATTACGTGGCGGATGGAGAATCAGTATGAAAGACAGCACGAATGACAACAGATCTGCCTCGTGCCACGGTGCTATTCACGGTGAGTTGAAGGCTTACCTGGATGGTGAATTAAACGGTTTACGGTACCTGATAGTACGTCGGCACGTAACGCGATGCGCGGCGTGCCAGAACGAGGCCGCTGCGCTGACTAAAATCGCAGCACAGTTGCGCGCCACGAGTCAGGTCTTACCTCCACCATACCTTGCTCACCGAATACTTAATTCGCAGCCCCGTGCCGAGGCATCCCAGCGGGTGTTGAGGCCGAGCGTGCGTAAGACCGCATTGGGCGGTGGCCTCGTGACACTCACAGCTGCGGGAGCACTTGCAGCCGTGCTAACGGCAAGATTGCACACCAGAGTGCCATCCTCCCCACATGCCTTTTCGTCTCCTTCCACGAGGGTAATTGCACGAAGTGGAGCATCGAATGGCGGTACAGCCAGGCGTGGCGCAACTGGCGCAGAAAGTGCAGCGCTACCCACGCTCGCAACCATACCGCCGGATCCCACAAGTGCCGAGGCAGATCGCCTGACTACACAGTTTTTCCAGTCGCAGGAGGGCAGGTCTCTCCTTGCTGCCAATTCCGTTTCACCACACGCAACGCCTGCACAGGCACCCAGCCCTGCCCTGCAGGTGGCGATGGTGCTTCCAGCAGACAATCGCGAAATGAAGGTGCTTAAGCTGTTTGTTCACGGACTTGGCGGCCAGGTGGTGCCATTGGCCCCTGGGCCAACAGCCC
>JAJZFK010000029.1 GCA_021805405.1 bacterium | reverse complement strand
GTCCTGTCGTTGCGGGTTTCTTCATAAACAACAATCGGGTAGAATACAACGTCGGCAGATCCCCCCAGGGTGCCGCGTTTACGGCAATTCATTTGGAAGGGGTCATTTTTGGATGTCTTTAAATAAACAGATTAAACGCGTGGGGTTTCTAGGCTCTGCAATAGGCCTGTTTGCGCTGGTAGTTTCAGGTTGTGGAGGCGGTTCTTCTGGGGGCACCTCACCCGTTCAGGGAAGGTATGTATCACCGGGTACCACTCCCTTTGTAAACAGTGCAAGCACCTCGCGGGCGGTTTGTCAAGCAAATGCACAGCAGAGTGGTCGAGCGAAATGGACGGTACTCGTTTATATTAATGCAGCCAACAACCTTCAACCGGACAGCCTGCTGAATGTTGCTCAAATGGCATCTGTTGGCTCCGACGGTACTAACTTGAATATTGTGGTGCAGTGGAAACAGGCTGATGTCTGTCCATATTTCAGCTCTGTAAATAACTGTGGGAATCCTTCATTCATAGGGACCCACCGATATTACATACTGCCGCACTCCCAGGCAGACGTAACAGCCATTCAAAATGGTGACACCAGCTCACTAGAGGACGCCCAGGAGCGTCTGCCAGACCCATCTACAAACGTTAATGGTACATCTGATATGGGCAACTGGCAGACACTGCAAAACTTCATTCAATGGGGCGCGGCGCACTATCCCTCAGATAATTTAGCAGTAGTTGTGTGGGACCATGGCAGTGGTGCACTTCCTGTACTTAATCGATCCGCCGGTAAGGCAATTGTAACTCGGGCTGTTTCGCAGGATTGCAATACTGGGAACCAGATTTCAACACCACAGCTAGCGCAGGCGCTGGCAAGCCCTCCCCAGCCAATAGACGACCTCGTTCTTGATTGCTCGCTACAGTGCACTGCTGAAGTCGCCTATGAACTGCGTAACTCCGCCAAGGTACTCGTGGCGAGTGAGGAGAGCCCGCCTGGTGCCGGATACCCCTACAATGTCTGGTTAGGAAACCTTAAGTCTGGTAGTTCTAATCCATGTACCGCTGGCCAAAGCCTGCTTAACGATATGATCGCAGCTTATCCTGGGTATACGGACATAACCCAGTCGATGATAGACCTATCGCAGATGACCAATGTTGCCAGCGCGATTAATTCGTTTGGGTCTGCACTACTCAACCATGTTTCGGATCAAACTACCCTGGAGTATAATGCTCGATTTAATTCACAGTATTTTGAGTTTCCCGAGTACAAGGACCTTTATGATTTTGCGGATAACATTAGGACATCAGCGGGAGTTCCAACCGATCTACAATCTGCAGCCGCAGGTGTAGAAACCTCACTATTAGGAACAAACGGTGCCATAATGTCCTTCGTTCACGGATCTACTGGTCAGACATACTCCTCTGGACTATCAATTTACTTGCCTGGACCTCAGGAGCCAAGCTCTGTAGACACCAGCGTAGGTTATGATCCTGTCTATTCCACTCTGGCTTTATCTCAGGCTGCACCAGAGTGGCCACTGTTCATTCAGGCTCAAAAGCAGTAACTTGGGTTCCCGGTAACAGTGTTGAATTAGCTGTTACCGGGTGCAACACTAATAGTCTCGCTAAGCGCACCTACGTCCTCACAAACCTGCTAACACATTGTCTCAATGCTTCACTTATCTGAGAACGAATAGACCCAATTATGCGTTTAGCTTGTAATCCTCATGTGACAGTAATCACTTGAGGATTTCAAGCTAAAGGACTATTGCTGTTCTTCACGTAGTAACCGTGGGCTAGGACGTTTGAACAGGTTCAACGATTTTGGTGTCTACCATCGGCAGGCTAAAGTCGCAATGCTTCCGCTTCCATTTAAACCTACGCCTACGTGGTGCAACCCACGGGGTACCTATGTAACTTTACGCATATGTGGCAGGCATCGATATCTGTACGATCAGAATCCTACTTCAATAGCGTAGGCTGCAGGAAGTGTGATTTCCATAAACGTACCTGGCTGGCTGGAGATGCCGGCATTGCATAAAGTGAGGTAGTATGAGTAAACAGGTAAGTTACTTCCACTCAATTAGCATAAAAGTTTCGTACCTACGACCGCGCTTAATTTCATTAGTATATGTGTGGAGTAATAGCGATGGATGATCCACGACAACCGGTGATGAAGCCAGGACTAAAATTTGACGAAACATTTGCCTTGCGGTTTGTGCACAGCCGTGCCACAATCTATTATTCCAACTACTCCAGTTATACGGATACCGGTAAGATTGTCTATCTCGATAACAATTGGTTGGAACTCTTGAAAGACAACGGCGAACAGCTTGTTATTCCTGTTGCAGCCGTAAGAATAATAAAACTACTAGAGGCGACTGATAAATCATATGAAGCAACGACCCTCCTCCGTCCATCGGGCCCCGAAGCGACGGCAGGCAGTTGAAGAACCACCAGCCAAAAATCCGTTTAGGGTAGTGATCGCAGTTCACCGGCCACGATTTCGACGCCGGGCCGAGAGAGCCGTTCAGTTTGAGAACTGGGACGTTACGGTACTTTTAAATAAGGAAGATGCGGTTGGTGCCTGTCAACGAGGCCCTCGCCCACCAGACATCCTCATTATATCAGATGACTTCGGTCGTCAGAAAACTCTTGCAATATTCCGGGCAGTTCAACATTTGCGTTCATCTGGTCTTAAGATTGTTGGGCTCGTAGAAGATTGTGAGAAAGCACCTGACGAATTTCCTGATGCAGTACCTTCAAGACTTTGTGATGTATGCGTTATCGCACCTTATAAGACTGCAGCGTTGCAGGATATATTTGTAAATATCTTCGAACGAATTCGTGGATCTGCAGCCCGCAAGTTGCTACAAAATAAAGTTACCGCTGGCTCAATGCCCGAAGATGAGGACGATGATGACGAGGGCTAGTGGCGGCCTATAATCGGCGTAGACGAGTGAGCTGGGATACTGCTCTGGTGTTCGCCTCTGCGGCATCCAAGAACTGCCTCTGTGGTACTGGTATTCCCAGTTCGTTGTCTCCGAACTGCTTGCTTTTTGTATTCTTTCTACCAGTTAACTTAATCCTCACAGTTCTGGCAAGCAGGTGCTGTGACTGTTCTACAAGGTAAACACCATTACGAATCGTTGGCCATTCCACGACGGCTTCCGCAGTTTCAATTACGATTGTTCTACCAATGGAAATACGCAACTTTTTACCTTCACCCCAGGGATTATTCATCCTGCACGTGCCACCAAGCAGGCTTCTAATCGCGGCATAGAAAATTGTCCCTCGTCTGGCCTCAGCACAAACTCTGAAACCGCCAGGCGCTGTGAGCGAATACGCTGCATTCCAGCTTTCGGGGATTCCCCTACCCAGATCCAGTGTTCCACTGACAAGATGTTCATGAGCAGCCCCCAAATCCCAAAGGTCCCACACAGGAGGGATCTCCTTCAGCAACAAATCAGTGATATTAGCGGCAAATTGTGCGCCTAGCTGTAAGTTAGGCCCATTGCCCGAAGTAGTGAACCAGCCCTGTGCGCCAATCCGCTTTGGGCGAAGGAATTCGCGCAACTCCGCGACGCGGCTGCTAGATTCTTCGTCGTTTGTGCGAACGGCCTCAATATAGCCCCTATCCTGCAGTTGCGAACAGAGCTTATGCCATTCGCCTCTTTTATCTTGATCAATATCTAACTCGTGCGATGCCCATAGCAGTGCCTGAATTGACGAGTGAAGCAGGCATAGGAAGTTGTCTTCATGAGGTTTGCTTGAGGATAAATGCTCTACCCCAGCATCTGTTACGCTACTCGCGATGCCTTTTTCTATGGCGGCCACTGTGGTGGCCCGCATAAGCGAATAGACACGTTCGCTAAGAAACTCCAGGTCCGGTGCGTATCGGTACGCCTCCCACAGTAAAAGACACGTTCGAAGCCCTTCAGCTATACGAACTGTGTCCGTTACTGAAATCGAGTCGGCATCGTCGCTTGTTGCTGCCTTAAACGGGTACCCAAAGCGGTTGAACCGCGGCGGAAAAATTGCACCCGCAACACCGTCCTCAAGGCTGGTGTTTGCTGCCACCTGAGGAAGTACCCTGTTCAGTGTATCTACTGCAGGTACAGCAAGTTCCATGTGATTTGTACACAACATCGGGGCAATTAGGGAGCGCATATCGGCACAGGAGTAAATTGCACCCCCATCCCTTCGATCGCCGCTCGTTAACAGGTTAGCGCCATTCACCAGGCAAGCATCTGTACCAGCCGAACAGCAGGCAGAATTATAGAGGTGCAGATACCATAGGTTCTCCGCGAAAGGCGCCAACGGGTCGGTAGAACTGGTTAGGCACACAAATGATCGCTGCCAGAATATGGCCCAATGTTTACGGTGCTCCTTTAATAGTGACTCAAATCCCTGTTCCATAGCACGGGCAATTTGCGCTTTTGCGTGTAACACAGGGTCACCATTTTTAGGCGTTGTTGCAACTGCAACGTAAATCGTAAAATTGCAGGAACGAGATGGAGGTATATCGATTCGTGCTGTTCTACCGTTTACCATGCGGCTAATTCCGGGGCGCCCCTGCACGCGAGCTACCATTGCATACCTACGATCTCGCAGCCCCTGCAGAATACCTATGCTGTCGCCAAGTGCAAATACGCTGGCGGTGCGCCATATATCGACTTCAATCCACCTCGCGGTGTTCTTTAGGGTTTGATCATGGTAGTCAATTACGAGCACACCGGTGTCGGTAGAAACAAATGCCGTGACCTGACAGGACCCATCCGACGACTCGCATTCCAATGTAGCTGTAGCAGAATAGAGAGACAGCCTCTGTTCGTAACGAGTTGGGTTTGCAAGTATTGCAGGTTGCGAACCAATAGAAACTCCACCAGCAGCTAGCATTGACCATGCGTCTGGGTTCTTGATAGGTACGCCATTGCGGCCAGCGGGTGGATCTTCCCAAAGATCTGTTTTCTGTACATGCCAATAGAGCTTACCGGGACACCACATTGAAGCTCCCAGGTTTCCGTCACCAAGGCCCATAGCGGCACTAGCTGCAGGTGGCGCACCATAGACCAGATCGTGTTGCGAAATGTAGGTGGCATAGTCTACGTTTAGAGTTGTGCCATTGAAAGCAACGCAATTATCTCTGGTATTGGGGTCGAATGTTCCCCCTGCTGGTGTAGTCGCTGCAGATGTTGTTGCGGCCATTATTTCCTCGATAAGTTCTGAACTAACATTGTTTCTATCGGGTTTTTAAGGCAGAATCTGCATGTTATAACCAAAATTACCGTTAGATATTGGCGCAATGCAGGTCAAATAACTAGTCGCGTAAATTGCATTATTGACCTAGAATGGAGGAGTATTCGCGAGTAAGATTACCACGAATGCCGAGGAGGTTTACCTCATAGGACTAGGTGCCTGCAGTATAAATCGGTACGAGCCGGCCCTCTACCGTAATTGATAAGGGCCGGCTCGTACTTTTAGAAATGAGCTAAGTCAGCTCTTAGTTAGTACTGCAAACCGTTGAAGATCTGCCCGTGCTGCTGCGTTTTGGGGGTCCAACTGTAGCGCTGCGCGATAGTCCGTAATGGCAGCTTTTATATTCTGAAGCCGTTCGTAGGCATAACCTCTAGCCACATAGGTGGGCGCATCTTGCGAGTTGGCAGCTATTGCCTTAGAAAGAAACGCGACTGCGTGCTTAAAGGCACCAAGCTTCAGTGCGGTTACTCCCAAACCCTTCAATGCATCCACACTGCTGTGATCCGCAGCTAATGCCTCGTAAAAGTAGTGCTGAGCCGTTATTACCGCCGCGTGATCATGCTTTGGCGCGCTGCTATAAGCCTCATCACCAAGAGCGTTGTAAATCACTGCCTTTGCTGATCCCGGTCCAGGCTGCAATGAGGCCGTATGCAGAACGTTTAAAGCCTGGTGAATGTGCCCTGTATGCGACAGTGCCGTGTAAAGCTGGAATGCTGCGGCCAGGTTTGACGGTTGAGCGTGAACGATACTCGTTAACGTTATCGCCGCAGCACCGTAATCAAGTTGAACCATCTGCGCATTAGCTAGAAGCTGCAGGTACCGCACATTAGTTGGATACGCTGCCGCAAGGCGCGCGAGTGTATTAGTCTCACCAACGATATCACCCTGGTTCTGCTGTGCCTTGGCCAGCAGTTTTAGCGCAACCCCGTTATTGGGGCTTGTTGCCACAGCCTTCATAAGTACGGCCTGTGCCTTCAGGTCCTGGTTACTTCGAACGAGGGACTCTCCGTAAGCGACCTGTAGGTCCGCGTTCCCAGGGGCTAACACAGTTGCGCGTTTCAACGCATCTGCTGCAGCATTCCAGGCTGTAGTAGTGTTTGCGGAACGGGCGAGTGTTGTTGAGGCAAGTGCAAGTCCTGTAGCTGCATCCACGTTTGTTGCATCGATGTTTAAAGCTCGGGAAAATGCAACCTCTGCGGGCTGCAAATCACCGCTATGTACCAACGCATAGCCAAGACCCGCATACGCCAATCCATTAGGGATGGAGGTGCTGTTAGGGTCTAACTGGGTTGCTCGAGAGTATGCCTTAACCGCCGATGTGAAGTCGGCTAATTTTACGTACGAATTTCCGAGGTTATAGTATGCATCGGCACTGTTGGGGTCTATCTCACACAGCGATGTGTACGTAGTTTGTGCATCCGCATAGTTGCCATTCAGGAACTGAGCCTTACCGAGGTTTAAAAGCACTTTTGAAGACCTTGGCACAAGTGCTTCAGCATGCTGAAGACTGAAAATTGCGGACGTGTAGTCCTTCCGTTGAAGAGCAGTGTATCCTGCCCACTCCCACGCAGCTGGTCTTTTAGGTCTCTGTTTGGCTGCTCGCGTAAACAGTACCAGTGCTTCGTTCAACTTGTCATCATAAAGGCAGGCTTCACCATAGTGAAAGAGAACATCGTACGATTCTGGGTGAGTGGGTGCAACACTAGACCGGGTACGTGCCGCATCTTCAAATTGCCGAACCGCCTCCGGATACTTCTTCAGTTCTACAAGAGTAATTGCATACAATTCCTGGTTGTGATAATTTTGGGGGTCCAGGTTAACAGCCATTGCATCCGCCTGGGAAGCTGCTATCCACAACTTTGCGGCGGAAGCGCTGCCTGCTGGTGCTGCAATAGCTGCATTTGCATACGCCCTACCTAGGTCTGAACGGTATGCTGCATTATCTGGTTGCAAAAGAGTTGCCTGCTGCAATGCATCGGTGGCTTCCGCGAGATTGCCGTCAGCGACTAAGGCGGCACCCAGACCATCCTGAATAACCCCTTCGCGTACCGGCCGTGCATCAATGCCAAGGATTTTGAAGTCCTTATTATTAGATGCACCCACTGCAATGGCGCTGTCTGCTTTCATGGCGGCTCGGAATGCTTTGGCAGACCGGCTAAATTCCCTAAGATGAAACAGAGAACTGCCTAAATTCGCGTATATTTGAAAAGAATTTATGCGGAAAATCTGGTTTTTTGGATCCGATTTTAACTGAAGCAGGTTAGATGTTTTTGCACGTTGAAATGCGTTGGCAGCGTCCTGGTATCGAGCAAGCTTGAAATAGCAATAGCCAAGGTTGATATAAGGCTGCGCCTGGGTGTTACTTTGCTGTGCTGCCCGCGCAAGTGGATCAACGGCCAGTGCGTACTGCTTCTGTTGAATGTAAATGTAGCCAATCCACTGTAATACAACAGGGTTTTTAGGATCCTGAGCCTCCGCACGCTTTAGATATGTTATAGCCTGAGCAAGGTACTGCGGCTGTTGACTTGTAGTCCACTTGAGATACAACTTGTGGGCGGTATTAAAATTAGCGCTAACTCCTACTGCATGTACCAAGCAGGCTGAGAATGTTAGAACACAGGTGATGCCATAGGTGTAGAGCAATCTTCGTTTTAGAGCAAATCTAGGTGTAGACACTGTATGCCTCCGGCTCGGGAGCCAGTAAAACGCCAAAGCAGGTTAGAGTAGCCAAAATCAATAGCCACCCCCACAAGTATTTAGCGATATGCAGCTTGTAATTTCCATTCTCTATTTTTTGGGGCGCGTTGATCGCGATTTGAAAACAAGCCCTGCTAACATGGCCGACATCAAACCAGCAGCCGTACTAGCTTCAGGAACACTGGGTGGAAAGAGCGGCGGCTGCCCGGAGCTGGAACTTGAGGGTACTGGCACTGATGGAAGCTGCAAGGGTGAAGTTGTTCGTGAACCGCCTCCGGAAGCGAATGCGGTGGCGCCTGCAGCGGGTGGTAGGAGCCACAACAAACCAGCTACCCAGTGATTTGCACTAGTCATCAGCCCTGGTAAGGTATCGGTAACACCTGGCGAACCCATGGTTGCGGCGTTCAAAATCTCTGCAGGTGTGGCAGCCGGAGTTGCCATTGCCAATTGCGAGTTGAATGTAGACTTGGCGTTTACATCTACAGTACTCGGTATGCCCGTTGGCGCGAGACTACCGGTTGCATTGCGCGGTATCTTGGTTAGCATGTTGCCACAAACCTGCAGAAGCATCGGTTGATTACCGGGTTTCATGAAGACCAGGTCACCCTTGTGAAGTTTTACCACGTGGTAACCGGAGTACTCACCGCTTCTGCTCTGGTGAATGAACCACACCTCTAATGTTTCATCTGCCGGGAGGCGCACGAGTTTAAGGTGCTCAAACATGTTAAATAGTTGGGCGCGGCTCATAGAAAAGACCATTTCATAGCGGTGCAATACAACTGGATTGCTGCGCACCTCACTTACCAGCTGCTCCACGGAATGAACCCTGTTAAGCAAAAACGCGCCATGTGGTACTGGCCGATCTGCCTGTGCACCTGTGGCTGCCACGCCTGCCAACGCCGTTAATAGCAACTGTGCCGCATAGCGCCGAGAAAGGTGTGAAGATCTATTAATTGTTCTCAACGTCAATCTCCTTTGAGCGAATACTCAATTAACTGTAACTGTGGCGGTTGCTTTAACCGTAGGTAGTGCATTGCTGGCGACGGTAACGTAATATGTACCCGCAGTTGGGGGAGCTGTATACAGCCCTGCCGATGTTATGCTCGACCCATCCGGTTGAGCCGTACTTCCTGCAACAGCTCCAGGTAATTGATTACCGCTAGCATCCGACGCATACCACGAAATTGAATTGTCGGTTGATCCTACAACTTTTAGAGAGTAGCCAAAGGTACCTGTCCCGCTTCGCGCAAGGGATATGGATGTGGGTGTTATCGATATTGTTGCGGTCACCACCGTAATAAAAAGTAGGTCGCTTTGGCCGGTGTTAGCAGCGCTGGTTACCTGCACAATGTACGTTCCTGCCTGCGATGGTGCAGTGTATAGTCCGGCGGAACTCACCGTACCGCCATTGGTAGATTGCACCGTCCATATAAGCCCAGTGTTAGGTGTGCCAGTCACCGAAACGTATTGTGCGAGATTCAAAGTTGAGCTCGCGGCAGTAGAGAGGTTATGGACGCTAAGCTGCATGTTAACATTACTAGGTGCCACCGTTACGGTTGCCAACGAATAGGTGGAAGGATTAAGGTGGCTGGCAACTTTTACGTGGTAGGTTCCTGGAGTACTAGGTGCAGTATACAACCCCGTCTGGTCAACAGTACCACCGGCCGCCTCAACTACGCTCCATACTACACCAAGGTCTGATGCAGTACCTTGGATGAAGTACGTAAAGGCGCGTGAACCGCCAGGTACCAGAGAAGACGTAGATGGACCAATCGTTAAAGAAGATATGCCAGATGAATTTGACGATCCGCTACCGCACCCGGCGAGGCCCGCAATCAGGCTACAAGTAGTGGTTAACAAAAATCTCCGCGAGTACTTCATCAGTGTGCCTTCCGCTAAGTTGTCCAGCACGTTAGTCTAGTCTACAGTGGCTAAACGATTTGGTTAGAAATGGTGCCAGAATGTGAGTGAAAAGTATTTGTTAGACGGTTGAAATACCATGGTGTTCATCTGGTGATCTCAGTGTTCCGCTTGTTACATAAAAAGTATATAATAAAAATAGACAGAAAACAATACGAAAATATCACACCCTAGATGTGAACTATGTCACAATCCTGGCACATTTGAACCACATTAATTGCCGATATATATATTATTATAACCACAATAGCTTCGCACGATTACCGGCCTCAATACCGCTTAAATATGCCTCATGAATTTTGCCACCGTTGGGCCTTAAACCATCGCCGCATACAAGTAATGCTCCCTCAGAACCTGCGGGATTTGCGTCGTCAAAATAAACCATACCAACAGGCTGGGAGTATCGCCACCGCTTTACCTGGTACCAGTCCGGCGACTTGAACTCTGAACCCAGAAGTGACTCTACTTCTGCAATTACCCTGGATGCTGTAATTGCATCCTCCTCCAGGTAACAGTATTTACTAAACCGCGCACCCATCTGTGCAACAAGCACCTCGTGCGTGCCCTTACTGTGCCCTGAACCTTTACACGATTCGAATGCGAGCCAAAGTAGGTCGGCACTGCGGTCGGCGGCGAGTAACGCATATAAATCAGGTGTGGCCGGTATTCGATAATATCCTAGCATGACGGTGATACAGGAGCGGTACTCTATCTGCCGCAATGAACGAACTCGATCCAGCACATTAATCGGGTGTGCGGTAAACGGTGCACTGTTCGCGACGAAATCGGCTGCCTGAGGGAGGGGGGCGCTTACCACCACGCCACGAAATTCGCCTAGTGTCGAATTGTTTACGTCGAATAATTCGACGCCTTGTTCGTTTTCGGTAAAGTGGCGGGCTGTTGCATTAAGTGAGACGGTTCCACCAAGCTGTTGCAGCTCGAATGCCAGTAGCCGTGCTATCGTATTTATACCCCCATAGTAGCTGTATTTTAGCGCCGAATTGTACTCTTCATCCGGAGTGTGAATTGTACCAGGCGGGCTCCAAAGGCATACAGGCTTCTCAATGCGAACGAGATCCTTAGAGGAGAGCCTGGTGGTCATCACTTCGTGCAAAAGTGAATCACCAGGCTTTATGTTTTGTGCACCATGATCAACGACAATATCGCCTACACGCCGCGAAGCAACGCGGCCGCCCAGTCCGCGACTCTTTTCAATGACGGTTACATCGGCGCCAGCAGTTTGAAGCGTGATTGCAGCTGCCAGACCAGACATTCCAGCCCCAATTACAGCAATCCGCGGCCTGCTCACTGTTTGCTTTTTCCAGGTTCCGAGATAATCTGAGCAGTAGTAAATGATCGTCGGCTGGTCATAATTCGAGCGCGGAGTTTCTGGCCTACATGGCGCGGGTGGGCTTCTACATCAACAAGAAAGCCATCAACCCAGCCTATACATTGCCCGGCATCTTTAAGCAAGGAGCGCGTAACCCGACACTCTACGACCTGAAGTCGCTTCACGATTTGGCGTGCCTTCTCCATCTCCTGAATTTCACAAGCATCTATTACGTATTTCTCAAGATGCATGGATTCGTCAGAACGAACAAAGAGCGCGCGCTGAATGATTCGTTCCAGCTCTTCAATATTGCAGCCTTCCGGACCAATAAGAAGTTCAGCAACGTCAGGATGACAGCATATTGAGAAAGCCTCTTTGCGACCATTGCGGTTGTCCGTAACAAGTCGGTGAAGGTCACGCTCAATAAAAAGCGATACGCTCTCTGGAGAAGCCAGGTGACCTCTTCCCTTGCAGTAGGGGCACTCCTCGGTGAGGAACGCGTTAAGTGTTTCGCCAGTGCGCTTGCGCGTCATCTCCACAAGCCCCAGCGCGCTAATGCTCGATATCTTGGTGCGTGAACGATCGCGTTTAAGCGCAGTTTCAAGCGCCTTTATTACAGCCTGCTTGTCACGCTGGTTGTTCATGTCTATAAAGTCAATAACAATGATGCCGCCAATGTCGCGCAGCCTCATCTGCCTGGAGACCTCTACCGCTGCTTCCAGGTTTGTCCTTACAATGGTCTCGGCAAGGCTGTTACCACCCACGCTCTTGCTTGTGTTCACATCAATAACGGTTAGGGCTTCCGTTTCGTCTATTACAAGGGATCCGCCAGATTTAAGAAATACCTTGCGGCGCATGAGGCGGTCTATTTCGTCCTCAAGTTTATAATAGTCAAAAATAGGCTGTTGGTCATCATAGAGTTGAATTCTACCAATCAGCTTAGGCGAGATTCTTTCCAGCAACTGATTGGCCTTCAGATATTCAGCAGGATCATCAATCATCAACTTCTGAACGTCGGATCCAAAAACGTCGCGAATCGTTTTGTAGAGTAGTGTGAGATCCTGCAGGATAAGCGCTGGTGGCCGTGAAACCCTTGCCTGCTGCAGGGTTTGTCGCCAGGTTTGAATGAGGAACTCCATATCGGCAGCCAGCTCTTGCTCGGTCTTGTCCTCGGCTTCGGTTCGTATAATGAGGCCGAAACCAGGCTGCCTTATTTCATCGCCTATCTTTTTCAGCCGGTCACGCTCTTTGGCGTCTTCAATCTTACGTGAAACGCCTAACTGGTCTGTTTCTGGCATTAGCACGAGGTAGCGCCCGGGGAGCGATATTCTGGTGGAGACACGCGCTCCTTTGGTTCCCCTGGGGCCTTTAATAACCTGCACGATAAGCTCCTGGCCCACATGCAGTACATCTTTTATACGCTGTTGCCGTAACACAGACCGCTTAAACCGGCCACGCGGGCGTGCGTTAGCAGGAGATGCGCCAGGTGCAATGTTCTCATCTGTCTCGTCTTCGGCGTCTTCTAGTAGTTCTACAGGCTCGTCCACCATTTCAGCAATGGCATCCGCCGCCTCCTTCTGAAGCTCCATGTCAACCGGAAGCGAAACGCGTTCAATGGACGCTGCGGCAGCGGGGATGGCATTTGCATCTCGGCGTGCGCGGCCCAAACTAATACGCTCACCGGTATCCACACCCGTTACGTCTTCGTTAGAGGGCATGACATCGCCAACGTAAAGAAAGGCGTTGCGCTCCAGGCCAATATCTACGAATGCAGCATCCATACCTGGTAGAACATTTACGACCCGGCATTTGTAAATGCTACCAACAACGCGTTCGGCGCGCTCAATATACAGTTCAACGAGGCGACTGTCTTCCAGAACCGCGATTCTTGTTTCGCGCTCGCCTACATTCACCAGTATTTCTTTAACCAGCGGGGGATTTGACATACCCGGCTTCTCCTAATTTACTAATTCCAATGAAAGGGAAATTGGCTGGCCGCTGCTGTCCAGCATCATCCTTCGCACCGTTTTGCGAGGCTTTATTCCCGGTAAAAATTGTGATAAGAGTGTAATCACTTCCACAGACTTCAGGTTACCGCTTTCACCTTGTCCTACTGTCATTGTGATTACCGCACGATTCGTATCTGCAGCGAACTCTTCTAGCGAGAGGCTGTAAAGGAACGGGCGCGCGTCCAACTGTCTTGACCTACCCTCGCGTTGTCGTTCGAGCGGTAAACTGGGTAAAGCCAGTAAATTCTCAATGGCGTTCTCAATCATAACGGAGTCGGTACCAATGGGGCAGCTACATATTGTGGCATACAGTGCCTGCGTAATGCTTTTAAGAAGCGTCTTAGATACCTCATCTGTTATAATACCGCACTGCTTGATGCGAAAGCCCGGCGGCAAGGTTGCGTTTAAGCGATTCGCACTTTCAATGCACGGCAAATCCTCGTTCAGTTCAATAATAAGTGGTTCGTGGTCACCGGTTATGCCAGTGCTGAGTGCAGAAATAAATGTCAATCGTTCGCGAGGATTAAAACCAGCGGTGAAAGCAATGGGAAGCTGAGCTCGTCGAATTGCACGTTCGAACGTACGGAGGATATCCAGGTGACCCAACCATCGTACAGACTCACCCTTTTCAAACAGCAGAAAAAGTTTCGGCATTATGTCCGCAAGACTATCCGTTCATAGATAAGAGGATAAAACGGGAGCGGTCTTTCGAAAATGCATTGAGCCGCCCCCGTGTACTAACTGAGCTGAAGAAGCACTATTTCTTTTTGCTGCTCGCTGCTTTCTTGCTGGCTAAATCCATTTTGTACGCAGCCTCGGCCTTAGCCATTTTCTGCTTGGCAGAGAGCTTGGCCCAAGTGGGAGGGCAAGAGCCACAGCAGAAGTGAACACGGAAGTGGCCGATTACCTGTGGCTTACCAGACTGGGTTTTCGCCGTGACATGGTCCATGTTAATAGGGCATGTCCATACATCAATGATCTTTGCCGCCTTCATCGACTTGGATGCTGTATGTTTTACAACATGGTGTGAGGCAGGTGCCGCGATTGCGGTGCTTCCACCAATTACTGTGAGCGCAGCGCACAATGCCAGAAGAGTTCGATTCATATGCAATTCCTCCTAAGACGCAAATGGAGTGTGAAGTTACGGATAACGCAGTTACTTCACGTATGTTATACGAGAAATACCATACTTCAGTACGATTATTAGTACAGATTGTACCAGAGATTTTCTACATAACGCGACTAAAATGCCTGTCCTATGCTAAAATCTGCCCTTCCACCCTCGTCGCCAACGCCGTAATCCAGTCTTAGCGCACCAATGGGTGTTACTACCAGTACTCCCAAACCAACCGCGAGATGCAGGTGAAAGCCGCTTTGCTGGAAGCGATTAATGTTTACAGAGCTATATGGACCACCCCAGGCGTCGCCCAGGTCTGTGAACAGCACACCCGTGAACTTGGGCGCAAGCGGCTGCCGTAGCTCTACGGATGTAAGGAACTCATATTTGCCCCAGAAGCGTGAGTCTCTATAACCACGCAGCGTATCGCCACCTCCAACGAAAAACTGTTCCGCAAATGGCAGTGTGCCGGTGGAGCCGCCAAGAACAGCCCGAAGTGCTAGTATAGTTTCGTCTTTGGTGGGGTTGTTTACTGGCCGTCTTCCCGAAAGGCTGTAGTACTCCCTGGCCTCCAGGCTAAGCTTAAGGAAGTTTGCGCTACCGTAAGTGCCGGGAACAGAAATGCCTGGAATGTTGATAGGTGCTTTAAGATTGGCGTGGCCCAATTCAACAGCCAGCTCCTGATACCCTCCACTCGCAGGGTTAAGATAGTAGTCTCGGGTATCATGGCGAAGCGCTCCGCCCATCGCATATATGGGGCCGTCCTGAATAATTTGCAGGTCTTGCAAAGGAAGGTTCAACAGGTCTGTAGAGACATTTTCTGCTCGCAGGAAGACAGAGGCATTTACGTGCCTTCCATAGGGCCTGCCTAACGTAATGGTACCGCCCTGGCGCTGTTCGTTATAGTAGTAGCTGCCGCCATACGTTGAACTCGACGAGTTAAAGTTGGAGAGGCTGTTGGAGAAGCGATATTCGGTGCGGTCATATAGCTGAACGCTAAGGCTGGTGTGATGAGAATCCAGGTAAGGTTCTGTAAAGCCAAGTTCCACGCTGCCGCGGTTTGCAATTCCGCCAGTAGATGCCCGAAGTGACAGCTTTTCATCTGTACCACGGAAGTTGCTGTCCAGGGCCTCGGCATAGCCCACAATGCCACCTGTAGCGCTGTAGCCCACACCACCGGTAACTGAGCCCGT
>JAJZFK010000446.1 GCA_021805405.1 bacterium | reverse complement strand
ATAAGCAAGACACTTCGCACAAGTAGCAAATTTAATAACATAATACCGAATAACCGGCGCATTGCAGTCACGCATTACTAATTCATGGTGGCACTGTCATGAAGAGAGAGCAAGGGCCGCTGCCTCTTCCAGCGTGAGCGCAGCACCGGCTGCCCAGCACCGCTCGTACTCCTCATCGCCCAGCGCGGAGCGGCAAGTTTGCAGATCGCGCTCAACGCCTTCAGTGCTAAACGAGGGAAGGGGTGTCCCGAGGAATCCTCGCGCTGCATGGGCTGCACCATAAAGCTTAGTAGCCAACTCAAAGCCCGAAATAGTGCAGGCTAGCGACCCGACAGCTTCAAGGCAATCGATCACGGTAGGTTTTAATGTGATCTCCAGGCTTAAAGTAAGTGCTTCCTTTAGGGTCCTTTTGGCATTTCCGTAATTAGCGACTCGCAGTTCAAGGCCCCCCAGCGCTGCAATATTCTCGGCTTCAAAAATTTTATTACCCTGTTCCCTGTTCATAACCAGTGCCTGGTCAAGGTACCGGCGCGCAGCGATGTTCTCGTCCGTCCGCATAGCCAATATTCCTAGGTTTCCAAGGATGCTCGCCTCTACATGCCTGTCACCCGTATCGCGGCATAAAACAAGCGCAGATTCGTAATATTCGCGACTTCGAGTGTAGTCGCCAGTCTCCATCACCACATAACCTAGGCAACAGAGATAGGTCGCCTCCAGATGCATATCGCCAAGTTCCCTGCTTATCGCCTGAGATTGTTCGAAGTACTCCCGCGCCGCCTTTAGGTCGCCAGTGTGCTGTGCGATAATGCCGAGGTTACCCAGATTTGCCGCCTCACCGCGCTCGTCGCCGAGTTCGCGGTTCATTGTCCGCGACTGCTCAAAGCACGCCTGCGCAGCCGCAAAGTCACCGGTTTCCATACACACGATGCCGAGGTTCCCTAGATTGCCAGCCTCCCCTCGCTTATCGCCCTGTTCCCGAAGCATCGGTAACGCTTTCTCGTAATATTCCCTGGCCACCTGATAATCTGCCATTTCGATGGCCACCAACGCCAATCGCCCAAAGTTAGTGGCGACAAACCGCGTATCACCAAGCTCCTGACTAATAGCAAGTGCCCTCTGGTAGTAGTCTCGGGAGGCAGGAAATGCACTGAGGTACAGGGCCAATGCGCCAGCGCAGTTTAGAGCTATTGCCAAGGTTTTTTTGGGAACAGCGTCCAAGGGCTGGCATAGTAGGGCATCAAGCTTTTTAAGGCCGTCGGTCCAGTGAGCGCGCACACCCCAATAGACCTCAAGTTTGCCCGCGAGTAGTAGCCCGACTGCTGTTCCGCTGCTATTGCCCTGTTCTCCTTCTTCCTGGCACCAGCCGAGAGCGTTATGCAGATTTTCGTGCTCACGTGATAGCCTTGCTAACCAACGGGACGAACCCTTGCCTTTCAGGTGTGGTTCCGCTGTTTTGGCGTAGCTCACAAACCAGTCTCGATGACGTCGCCGGACCTCCGTAGCACCGCCAGCTTCAGTAAGCCTCTCCAGGCTGTACTGGCGAACGGTCTCCAGCAACCTGTAGCGGGTTACGTCTCCCAGTTCGGCATCGGCAACGGTATCTACGACAACTAGTGATTTGTCTGATAGCGATGTGAGAAGATCGAGAACCGCCCACTCCTCTATATCACCGCCGCTGCACACCTGCTCTGCGCACTCAAGGCTCCAACCGCCCATAAACACGCTCACACGCTGCAGCATTGTCCGTTCGGGCTCGTTAAGCAGGTCGTAGCTCCAATCAATGAGCTGGCGAAGTGTCTGCTGGCGAGGTAGCACGGTGCGGCTTCCTCCGGTGAGCAGCCGAAATCGCTGATCCAACCGCTTCTCGATTTCGTTGACGCTCATCGCGCGGGCCCGGGCGGCTGCGAGTTCTATCGCCAGCGGAATACCGTCCAGCCTGGCACATACGGCCCCCACAGAAGCGACATTGCCAGGCGTTAGCGCAAACCCCGGCTGGTGCAGGCGGGCCCGCTCTACAAACAGCTGTACCGACTCGTACTGCTCCATTTGAGAGACTGTTGCGCCACCGGTAGGCGGAGTGGAGAGCGACGGTATGCGGTAGATCTGTTCACCGGGTACACCCAAACCCTCGCGGCTGCTCGCCAGGATGTGGACATTGGGGCACTGCTTTAATAGTGCATCTGCTAGCTGAGAGGCTGCATCCAGCAGGTGCTCACAGTTATCAACGAGTAAAAGAGTTTTCCTACTCTTAAGCGCATTACACAGTGTATTCGTAAGAGTTGTACCGAACTCTTCACGCACGCTTAGCACATCAGCAAGTGCCTGTGGTACCTGTGCTGGATCGGTTACAGGTGCCAGCTCTACCTGCCAGACGCCCTGTGGAAACTCATCTACAAGCTCGGCAGCGGTCTGCTGGGCGAGCCTTGTTTTACCGCAGCCGCCGCTGCCTGCAAGTGTCACCAACCTGTTACTACCCAGTATATTGATGAGTACCTTCTTTTCGTCCTCCCTGCCCACAAATGAGGTGAGCTGAACAGGCAGGTTGTGGGTATCCTCGCAGAGTGCCCGCAGGCTGGGAAAGTCGGAAGGCAGTTGCGCATGGCAGAGCTGAAATATATGCTCCGGCCGCTCCAGGTCTTTCAGGCGGTGCGCACCCAATGACATGTAAGATGCACCAGGTATATGTTCACCTAAACAGAGTGTGTGGGCTGTCTCTGAGAGCACGATCTGGCCCCCGTGCGCTGTACCGAGGATACGTGCCGTGCGGTTAAGAGTGGGGCCAAAGTAGTCGTGATCGCGCAACTCTGCCGTACCTACATGCACTGCCATACGCACCTTTATCGTGAGACCTTCCGGCCACTGCGTTTTAAGTAGTGCAAGTTGCGCACCTAAAGCCGCCCGCATCGCGGCTTTGCAACCATAAAATGCCGCGCAAAAAGCGTCACCCGCTGTCTTAAAGACGATACCATCCGCAGCCTCAATCTCGCGCTGCATCAGCCGGTCGTGCTCCGCAAGCGCAAACTGCATGGCAGTGCTGTGCTGCTCCCACATTCGTGTACTTCCCTCTATATCTGTAAAAAGGAAGGTGACGGTACCCTCTGGTAAAGCATTCACTTGGTTTACTACCCCCCTTGATGCAACTATACTTGAGGAACCCAGGTTAAGTACGGCTATAAGCTAGACACTTCGCACAAGTAGCAAATTTAATAACATAATACCGAATACCAACTCTTTGCAGTCACGCAAGTGCAAATTATGGGGTTATTGATATGAATGCAGCCGGAGCAGCCCGCCGGGTGTTAGCCGTGCGGGAATAAGACTCACAGGTTACAAGCCCTAAGGAGCCGCGCTATCAGGCAACACGCAGGCTACTGAATGACAGCGGCGGACCGAGAGGCAACCGATACCAAGCGAGAGCGCACCGCCAATGTTCAGGTGCAATCACAAAATAGTCCCACCATCTGCGCTCCCTCATTAAGCGTCAAAGGCGCGCCAGGAGGAGGGGTCGACTCGATAGCGTCGGGGGAGTAAGCCGGGCTCGCTTAGCGCGGTTTGGCAGTTACCCGCATAGTTGCTTTGCAACGGGAAGCCTTCGCCCCCGTATTGCCGTAAATACTACGCATCCGAAAACCCATCGAACACGTGGCTGCTCAGCACCGCCCCTGCCGCGCCGGTAATCACGCCGAACACGCCTAGCGGGTCCTCGTTGTGGTACTCTTCATCAGTACTGCTCGTTGCGGCGTACCGGCATGCTGCTGCAGCCGCCTCCTGCCCGCAGGTACTGCGCCTTGCTCGTCCACATGCTGCCAGTGAGGTCGCTGCCCTGCTCCACGAGCTAGCCA